>CAZUQN010000037.1:0-16145 GCA_964622425.1 uncultured Ruminococcus sp. | reverse complement strand
GTGTCGCCCTATGGGTTCGACTCCGTGCTTACGCACTCCGCTCAGGATGACACTCCACCCCAGCTCTCTTATTCACTGCATACAGGCTTCACTTTCGTGAAGCGAAAACTTCACTAGCATAAAGCTTAATAAGCTAAAAAGCAAACAAAAGTGCTCATTCTAATGCGAATGAGCACTTTTTATATTCTAAAAGCAAAAACAAACAAAAAAGCGAGAGCCCGATAGATCTGACTCTCGCTTACGAGCATCACCTGTAAATTATTATCTCTAATACTTATCTCTCGATAGTATAATATTTCTAATAAACATCGTGATAAAAAGAACAACGAACATAAATCCTGCTATAAAGACGCTTATATTTCCAACGCCCTTGTCTTCGTATATTACCTTTGACTCCTCGGCAGAAGTAACTATTATTCTAGTATTAAAACGGTTATTGTCATCGCCTGTTATTTTGTAGGTGACATCTCCGACCGTTTTTTCTCTTGCATCCAGTTCATTATCCCTATACTCTCTCCAGACATCATTTGCCAAGAAATCATATACGCCGAGTATATTTCCATCCAAATCCATAGTAAAAGCTATATCACCACGAATACTGAATATCTGCAAATTATCACCTACCCACCTTATAGCAACATCGCCGGGGTCTTTATAAGAAAACGCCTTTACAAAAGTTCCATCGCTCGAGATAACCCGTATATAACGTTGACTGTCAGCAGTGAGTGAACTCCAATGAAGAAGAACTATCATGCCTTTTTCATTAACATCAAAACGATATATGGAGGATTTAATCGGTTCTTTTTCTTCAACTTTAATATAAACGTTCTCATAAAAAGCATTGAGTCGCTCTTGATCGGTAATCTCTGTCAATAGTATTTCGTCAGTGGAATCCTCTTGTGCATAAGTGACCGTACCGCAGAGCGAAAACAAAAGGACAAAAAGAGCTAATAGTATGACAAGTTTTTTCACAATCACGTTCCTCCTTTTTAAACAAATAAAATGACACATTGTTTATCACAAAAATATCCACCAAACGCAAATCTTGAAAATACTTTGGCTTACGATCTCGGCAAGCTCACCACTATGATCTCAAGCTCGCCCTCGACTGTAATCTCGCCTGCTCCCGCGGGGATAAAGAAGGTGTCACCAAGGGATATTTTCTCGTCCGCGATTTTACCGCTTCCGCCAACACAGGTAATCGATAAGAAGGAGTCATTCTCTACATTAAAGCTCATTTTTGACAAGTTAAGTTTATATTTTCTAGTCTCAAAGTATTCGCAAGTACCGATGAGACTTTCATCATTCTTATCAAAGACAGACTCCTTGTAGGGCTCGAGAAGGGACACCTTCATAGCCTTGTCGACGTGGAGCTCACGGAGGTTGCCCTCCTTGTCACGGCGCATATAGTCGTAGAGTCTGTATGTAAGAGTGCTGTTCTGCTGAATCTCAAAAATGACGACTCCAGCGCCGATGGCGTGTATCGTGCCCGAGGGGATAAAGTAGACGTCACCGCGCTTTACCTCCTTGAAGGAGAGGAGCTTCTCTACCGAGCCATCGGCAACAGACGCCGCAAACTCATCGGGGTCACACTCCCTCTCAAGTCCCATATAAAGGCCTGCGCCCTCATCCGCCTCAACAACGTACCACATCTCGGTCTTGCCAAACTGACCTTCGTTCTTAAGCGCGTACTCATCAGAGGGGTGTACCTGTACGGAGAGCTTATCCTTGGCGTCGATAAACTTGGTAAGCACGGGGAATGCGTGGAACCTCTCTGCCGAGGTACCCCAAGCCTCTCTCGGGAACGCCTCCGTCATCTCTCTGCCGTCCTCTATCCTTGCCTCGCCGCCGTTGGTGAAGGAGAGCTCCCAGCTCTCGGCTATCCTATCCTTCTCTGACTCCTTGCCGTAGGCTCTTAATTTGTTACCGCCCCAGATGTTATCCTTGGTGGCGGGTGTAAGTCTGTATATCTTCTGCATGGGTGTGTACCTCCGTTTGCCTATAATATCTTTTTTCTACTTTAATTCTACCATTTTCCATCTCCCGAGTCAAGAAATTATATAATAATTATTATTAAATTTAAAAAACCTATTTATTTTTCAAATATTTTGTGGTATAATCGTATAATAGCCGTACCATCGGCATTTATGAGTTATTTACGCTCGGGCTCTCACCTCTGTTAAGGAGCCCTGAAGAAAGGATACAGAATGAAAAAGAAAACAGGCACCGATAACGGCTCCTGCCGTCTTAACAAGGTTGGCGGTCAGGCGGTTATCGAAGGCGTTATGATGAAGGCGGGCAACAAGACCGTTACCACCTGCCGCAAGGACGACGGAAGCATGGTCGTGTATGACGATGAATTCGTGTCGGTAAGAAAAAAGAAGCCTCTCTTGAATCTCCCGATAATCAGAGGCGTTGTCAACTTTATAGAAATGATGTCGCTCAGCATGAAGACGCTCAACGCATCGGCAGATGCGCTCGGCATTGAGGAGGAGGACGACAAGTTCACCGAGTGGTGCAAGAAGCACCTCGGCGCAAGAGCCACCGACGTTATTATGGTGATCTCGCTTATCCTCGGTCTCGGACTCTCGCTCTTGCTCTTTATGTTCTTGCCCACGTGGGTAGCTGACGGCATTGACTGGCTGTGGCAGAATCTCTTCCATATGGATCCCATCCACCCGACGGTAATCGCGGTGATAGAGGGCGTGCTCAAGGTTGCCATCTTTATCTCTTACCTTCTGCTCGTCTCTCTGATGAAGGACATCAAGCGCGTGTTTATGTATCACGGCGCGGAGCACAAGACCATTGCCTGCTTTGAGGCGGGCGAGGAGCTTACCCCCGAGAACGCGGCAAAGCACAGACGCTTCCACCCCCGTTGCGGCACGAGCTTTATGTTCCTGATGATAGGCATCGGCATACTCGTCGGTATGCTTGTAAGAAACATTCTCCCCGCAAATACCCCCTCCATTCTGATCTCACTCGTTAAGCTCGCCCTGCTCCCCCTCACTATGGGAGTCGGCTACGAGATACTTATGATAGCGGGAAAGCACGACAACGTGATCACTCGCATCATCTCCGCGCCCGGTCTTTGGGTACAGAGAATAACCACTAAGGAGCCCACCCTCGATATGCTCGAGGTTGCGATCGTCTCCACCAAGTGCGCGCTTCGTGACGAGTTCCCCGAGTTTATGGAATTCTATCAGAATAAGGGTTGGGAGCCTAAGAAGGAAGAGACTGAGGAGACCGTTGAGACAGAGGTTGCTGAGACTGAGGCTGTTGAAGTTGAGACCGAGACAACAGAAGCTGAGGTTGAGGCAGATATAGCCTCTCCTTCCGGGAGAGGTGTCGACGCAGTCGACGGAGAGGGTGTTCGCCCTACCGACTCACTCGATGCCGAGCCCACTGAGGAAAGCGCGGAAGCATGACGCTTACCGAAGCAATAGAGATGCTCCGCGAGAGCGGAGTTGACTCACCCGAATATGACGCGAGAGAGCTGTTCCGCGTATTTGCGGGCTTTGGCTCAGGATTCATACCAAGAGACGCAAGCTCCGACTCCGACGAGCTCACAGACGCGGTGAAAAGACGCGCCGCGCGCGAGCCTCTGCAATACATCATCGGTACGGTAGGCTTCTACCGTGAGGAGTACAGGGTTACGCCCGACTGCCTTATCCCAAGGAGTGACACGGAGATACTCGTCGACTATGCGGTAAAGCATATTCCCGAGGGCGAGTGCTTCGCCGACCTGTGCTCAGGTAGCGGATGTATCGGCATTTCCACTCTAAAAAACACCACGGGTACGCACTGCGATGCCTATGACGTCTCTGACGGAGCGATTGCGCTGACGCAAGATAACGCACAAAGAAACGGTGTCCTTGGGCGCATAAGCGTAATAAAAAAAGACCTTCTCAGAGAAGATATAGACGGTGAATATTTCGCCATACTCTCTAATCCTCCGTACATACCGAGGAGTGTTTACGAGGGGCTGGAGAAAGAGATATTTGCCGAGCCCGAAATCGCCTTCGTTGGCGGGGATGATGGCCTTATCTTTTACGAAAGGCTTATACCCGTGTGCAAAAATCACATCAAAAAAGGCGGCTTTATCGCCTTTGAAATAGGCTATGACCAGGCCGAGAGCCTCCGAACTCTGGCCGAGAAAAACAACCTCACCTGCGAGATAATCAAGGACTACTCGGGTAATGACCGAGTGGCAGTATTGAAGGGGTGAAGTTTTCACCAAGGTGAAAGTGAAGTTGTGCTGTCGCACAGTGAAGTTCACCTTGTGAGTGAAGTTTGCGCCGCAAAAGGGCGCAAGTGAATTGCACCTTTCCCAAACAACTCATTACGAGCCCTCGGCGAGTAACTTCACTGTACGACAGTATTTTCAACCTCATCCACCGCAAGCGGTCCCCCTTCCCCAAAGGGGAAGGTCAATTCTGCATTTTGCATTTGCGGGACGTCGAAGGCGCCGTCCCCTACCGTTCTTCGTTCCCAATTCCGCATTCCTAATTCCTCATTCCGCATTTCACCACATTTCTCTTCTGCGCATACAATACGCGTAAGAGAGGTGATGATATTGAAGAAACGAATAGCTCTCGTTTATGGCGGAGCAAGTAAGGAGCACGACGTATCCGTCAAAGGATACGACTATATGAGGGCTCTGCTTTCCGACACAGAGTATGAGATATTACCCGTGTATATCGGAATCGACGGAGAGTGGAGTATCCGCATAAAGGGCAAGGATGTTCCCGCCTATCCGACACGAAAGGGCGGCGGAAGTCTCTACACGGGGTACGGCTTTATCAAAATTGACGCGGCAATTCCCCTGCTCCACGGAGTAGGCGGAGAGGACGGCACGATACAAGGCGCACTCGAGGTTGCGGGTATTCCGTACGTGGGCGCACAGGTGTGTGCGAGCGCGATGTGCCTTGACAAGCACTTAACCAAAACGGTGGCAAGATCACTGGGAATTCCGACGCTCGATGACGTCAGCTTTCGGATAAGGACCGACACCGAGATGGCGCTTAGGCTATGTCGGGAGAAGCTAGGCTTCCCCATGTTTATAAAGCCGAGGCGACTCGGCAGCTCGGTCGGGGCATTCCCCTTAAGGACCGAGGAGGATTTCAGACTACATTTTAACGAGGCGATGAGCCTCGGAGATAATCTCGTCCTAGTCGAGAAAATGCTTGATAATAAGCGCGAGCTTGAATGTGCATTCATCGAGATGGACGGAAAAAGAATAATCACCCCGCCGGGTGAGATACTCGTCGACGGCTTCTACGGCTGGGGCGAGAAATACGGCGGAAAAACACGTGTCGCGCCAAAAGCGGAAATAGACTCGGAAATAGCCGGGAAAATACAAGGCTACGCCGAGCAGCTCGCGGACGCGCTCACGCTTCGACACCTTGCGAGAATAGACTTTTTCCTCGCGGATAAAGAAATATACTTCAACGAGATAAACACCTTCCCCGGCTTCACTGGAGAGAGCCTTTACCCGAAGATGCTCGAGGCAAACGGTATAGATCCGAGGACGGCGATACTGTCATTTGTCGAGGATACGCTCTGTGGTCGGACTCTTTGACAGCGGAAGCGGCGGACTCAACACGGTAAGGTATATACGGGAGGCGGGCAACGTCGACCTCGTCTACCTCATCGACAGAGAAAACGCCCCTTACGGCATCAAGACGGAAAAGGAGCTTGTACGCATCACCGAGAGGAATATTGCGCGCCTTCTCGATATGGGAGCTGCACGTGTGCTGATAGCCTGCTGCACGGCGAGCACGGTATATAAATCCTTAGGCAAAGAGTACAGAGAAAAGGCAATTCCCATAATAGAAGCGGTGGCAAATACCGCGAAAAACTCAACACGGTCAGGGCGTATAGGCGTTATAGCAACCAAGCGCACTATAGACTGTCACGCCTTCTCACGAGCGCTCTCCGGATGCAAGACCTACGAGCTCACCCTAGGTGAGCTTGTCGGAATGATAGACTCGGGACTTTCGGACGAGACGGTCACACAGACTGACGAGGAGAGGCTCGAAAAGATGCTGATGCCCGTCCTCACGAAGAATATCGACACACTTATCCTTGGCTGCACGCACTTCCCTTCATTGAAGAAAACAGTCGGCAGGATAGCCTCGCGATACGGTGTCACAAGCATTGTCGACTCGGCAAAAGTCGGCGCGGACCTACTCATCGAGGCGTCAGAAAAACTAAACTTAAACGGATAAATAAAGTGACACGCCCCGCGTGTCGAAAGGATACAAAAATGGCAAATTACAGACGCGGAAGAATAAATGACGCGGTGGCAAAGGAGTTGGCGATTGCGCTCGGCAACGTAAGAGAGCCCAAGGTCATCGACAACTTCGTTTCCATCACAAGAGCTGAGGTTGCTCCCGACCTCAAATACGCGACCGTATACTTCTCCTGTATCGGAGATTTTAAGGATGCGGCAGAGGGCCTTAAGAAGTGCACGGGTATGCTCCGTCATCACCTCGCACACACACTCAACCTCAGAATCACGCCCGAGCTTAATTTCGTTAAGGACGGCTCTATGGAGCACGGCGCGAGAATCGCAAAGCTGCTTGAGGAAATTAAGACCTCGGACGAGAATAAGAGCGACGACTGATATGGACTTTAGACGCTCCATACCCGCTGACGCTACGGGCATCGCCGAGCTCGAGAACCTCATCTTCTCCGACGCGTGGAGCTACCGTGACGTGCAGGACCTCATCTGCACCGAGGGTGGAATGTGCTTCACCGCCGTGGAGGACGGTAAGGTCATCGCATACGTGATAGGCAGACTCATAGCGCCCGAGGGCGAGATATACAGAGTGGCGGTCGCGCCCCACAAAAGGCAGAGGGGTATAGGATACAGACTCCTCGACTACGCGGTGAAAACCTCAAAGGGACATGGGCTCGAGAGGCTCTTTCTCGAGGTAAGGTCGAGGAATATACCCGCGAGAAAACTCTACACGGCCTATGGCTTCAAGGAAATAGGCGTAAGAAAGAACTACTACAAGGACCCGCAGGACGACGCGATAGTTATGCTTCGCGCAAGCGCCTACGATATGCAATATTAAAGTGTCCGACCGAATCGGTCGACGACGGAGACCAAAATGAACATACTTGCATTTGAGAGCTCGTGTGACGAGACCTCGGCTGCGGTCGTTTCGTGCGACGGCGGCCGCTTCACAATAAAATCGAATATCATAGCGTCGCAGGTCGAGACGCACAGACTCTACGGCGGAGTCGTGCCCGAGATCGCGTCAAGAGCTCATATCGAGGCTATATCCTCTATCACCTATGAGGCTCTCGAGGTAGCGGGCATCACGATGGACGAGGTTGACGCGATAGCCGTTACGGCAAACCCCGGACTTATCGGCGCACTTCTTGTCGGCGTGAATTTTGCCAAGGCTCTGGCGGTGGCAAATAACAAGCCTCTTATTCCAGTCGACCACATAAAGGGACATATCGCGACCTGCTATCTTGATGAGGACGGCAACGTGCCTACTCCCCCATTCATCGCTCTGGCGGTCTCGGGAGGCCACACGGGTATATACCTCGTCGAGGACTACAACGAGGTGAAGCTCATCGGATCAACGCGTGACGATGCCATCGGTGAGTCCTTCGACAAAATAGGCAGAATAATCGGCATCCCCTACCCTGCGGGACGCGGCTTTGACTCTCTTTCTAAGGAGGGATTTTACAAGGCTGTCGGTGAGTGCGACGACTACCTCGCAAAATACAAAAAGAGCGCGGCTTACAAGTCGGGAGACTTCACACTCCCCTCGCCCGCGGTGAAGGATGATACGCTCGACTTCTCCTTCTCCGGACTTAAGACTGCGGCGATAAATCTCTTGCACAGATACGAGCAGTTAGGTATAGAGCTACCGCGCGCCGAGTTTGCTGCAAGATACACCTTTGAGGCGGTTGAGGCCGTGGCAAAGAAGATGGCGTTGGCTATCGATAAATACGGCGTCAAAGAGATAGCGCTCTGCGGCGGCGTTGCGGCAAACTCGCATCTAAGACACAGGCTTAAAACCCTAGCAAAAGATAAGAAAATCACCCTTTACACCCCACCCGTGTCACTTTGCGGTGACAACGGAGCTATGATCGGAGCTCAAGCCTACTACGAATATCTCTGCGGAAACTTCGCAGATTCTTCCTTAAACGCGAGCGCCTCCGACAGCATAAGCACGATAGATTGATCCCTCAAAAAACTTAGGATCCCGCGCCCGTATCAACGAGTGCGACGGTCCTTTACCTGATGAAAATAAAGAAGGAGATATATAAATGGAAAGCATAGATAAGGTGAGCGGCACCTTCGGTAAAAGACCGATCGAGCCAAAGCCCAACGTATCCTCCGCGGTAATCAGAAGACTCCCGAGATACCACAGATGCCTCGGTGACCTTCTGAGAGAAGGAAAGCTCAGAATATCCTCCGCCGAGCTCTCGGCAATCATGGATATAACCGCATCGCAGATAAGACAGGACCTCAACTGCTTCGGCGGCTTCGGCCAGCAGGGCTACGGCTACAATATCAAATTCCTCTACAACAAGATCTCCGAGCTGCTCGGTGTGAATGAGAGCTATAACGCCGTTATCATCGGCGCGGGTAAGCTCGGCAGAGCCCTTGCGGCAACGCATATGTTCGAGCGCCGCGGAGTCAACAGACTCGCTATGTTTGACGTGGACCCCACCGTCATCGGCACGAGAATCTATGACGTACCCGTCTACTCGGTAGACGAGCTCGGCGACTTCTGCCGCGAGCACAACGTACATATCGGCGTACTTACAGTACCCAAGGAGGCGGCATACGACGTCGCAAGCATAATAACCGAAGCTGGTGTCAAGGGCATCTGGAATTTTGCGAATATGGAGCTGAAGCTCGATAACCCCGACGTTATAGTAGAGAATATCCACCTCGGTGACTCGCTGATGACACTCTGCTATGAGATCAAAACCGCTAACGAAAAGAGAGAAAAAGATGAGTGAGTACACCTTCAAGGTAAATCTCGACGGAATAACCGCTCTCGAGTGCTTCCGCGAGGCAACAAAGGACGAGCTTAAGGTCCTTCTCGCGATAAAGTCGCTTGAGGACGAGCCATTCTCTGCAGAGTCATTATCCGCCGCACTCGGCGTATCCGCGGCAAGAGTAAAGGCGGCAATAACCCTCTTTGAGGAGTCCTCTGTGCTGACAAGAAGAGACGGCGGTATCCTCGCCGAGGTCGAATATGAATTCGAACAAAAAAAGGAACAAAAGACGTCCGACTCCCACACGGCGGTCAAGTCCTTAAGAGAGAACAATCTTCAAAACCTTATCAAGGATATGGAGGGCTTGCTTGAAAAGACTCTCGTCGTGCGCGAGGTCGAGAGAATAAACTCTCTCGTTTTAGACAAGGGACTCTCCGTAGAATACATACTTACTCTTTCCGCTTACCTCAAAACGAAGCGCAACCCCCTCACGGTCGAGGCAATAATGAGAGAGGCAAACAAGCTGCTCGGAAAGAATATAGATAGCCTCGAGGAGCTCGAGATACACGTTAAGGAAAAGGAAGCCGAGATAGCAGGCGAGTACGAGATGCGCTCTCTGCTCGGTATACATTCAAGAGCTCTCACCCCCAGTGAGCGCAAGTACTTCAAGAGATGGCTCCACGAGTTTGGTTACTCCTCGGTGATCATAGGCGAGGCGTACGACATTACCGTCGCCGCAACCGGCAAGCTCAGCACGAGCTATATGGACTCCATCCTCACCGGCTGGCACGAGGCAGGATGCAAAACCCTCGAGGAGTGCAGAGCGAGAGTTAACATTCGTAAGCAAGAAAGAGCTAAAAAAGCAAATAATAGTAGTCAAAAATCAAAGAAAACCGTCGAGGCCGAGACGCCCAAGTACGCAGACTTCAATAGTGAGGATGCGCTGATGCGAGCTCTCGAGAGAAGCTACGGCGAGAAATAGAGGAGTGACTGACGATGTATACACGTGACAATTACGCTGCCGCAAAGGCAGAGATAGAAAAGCGTAGACTCGACGCGATCTCTACCGCAGATGAGAGAAATGCTGAACTCGCCCTCGAATCCGAGGAAATAAGAACGATAGATAAGGAGCTCTCAAAGACCGGCCTCCTTCTCTTCAAGACCGCTTGCATGGGCGGAGACATTGAAGAGATAAGAAGACAGAATAAGGAGCTCAACGCAAGAAGAAGAGCCGCGCTTGTAAAGCTCGGATACCCCGAGGATTACACCGAGGTGCATTACACCTGTAAGACCTGCTCGGACACCGGCTTTGCTGGTACTAAGATGTGCTCCTGCTTGAAGCAGCTTCTCATCACCAAAAATATTCAGTCCTCGGGAATGGGCAATCTCATAGACAAGCAGTCCTTCGATAATTTCGACCTCGGCGTATTCGGTAAGGACGGTGAGCTCCGTCAGAGAATGGAGAGAAACCTGAAGATTGCAAAGGCGTTTGCGGACGGCTTCGCACGCCATCGCGATAATCTCTTGCTCATCGGCACCACCGGCACGGGCAAGACTCACGTCTCCACCGCTATCGCAAAGGAGATCATCACCCAGGGCTTCGACGTGCTCTATGACAGCGCGCAGAATATCATCGATGACTTCGAGACCGACAAGTTCAAGAGCGGCTACAACCGCACCGAGTCGGTATCCGACAAGTACCTCGAGTGTGACCTGCTCATTATTGACGATCTTGGAGCCGAGTTTGTTACTCAATTCTCGGTTTCCGCTCTCTATAACCTTATCAACACAAGACAGAACAAGGGTCTGTCTACCATCATCTCGACCAACCTCTCGGGTGCAGAGCTCGCGGGTAAGTACGAGGGACGTATCTACTCAAGAATCATCGGAGCTGACTACACCGTGCTCCGCTTTGAGGGTAAGGATCAAAGAATAGCGAGATAACGCGACGTCATTAATACGCGCCGAAGTGCAGCCGCAGAGCCTATATGGGATGCTGCGGCTGTAAATTTATGTTTTTTCAAAAAAGCTCTTGAAAAAAATCGAAAAATGTAGTAATATATTGTTCATTATGAGAATTTCAACATAGGAGGAATTAATGGCTGATATTAAAAGAATAGCTATTATGACGGGCGGCGGCGACTGTCCCGGACTTAACGCAGTAATCAGAGCGGTTGTTAACACCGCGATAAGAAAATACGGACTCGAGGTCATGGGTATAAGACACGGATACCACGGTCTTTACCACGGTGACTTCATTCCCCTCACGACCGATGACGTAAGCGAGATCAGCACCATCGGCGGCACCATCCTTTACAGCTCCAACAAGGACAATCTCTTCAAGTATCCGAGAAAGGATGCGGGGGGAAAGATCCTCAAGGACGAAAACGGCAATATCGTATATGACGACGTCTCCGACGTTGCGGTAGAGAATCTTAAGGCGGCGGGCATCGATGCCCTGCTCATCTGCGGCGGTGACGGCACTCTCACCTCTGGCAGAGACTTCTCCCGCAAGGGTGTGAACGTCATCGGAATCCCCAAGACCATCGACAACGACCTCGCGCTTACCGACTACACCTTCGGCTTTGACACAGCGATCAGCGTTGCGACCGAGGGACTCGACAGAGTAAGAACGACCGGCAGATCGCATCACAGAATCATGGTAGTCGAGATCATGGGACGCGGCGCTGGCTGGATGGCACTTCACGCGGGTATCGCGGGTGCCGCAGACGTTATCCTCATCCCCGAGATCCCCTACGATATTAACAAGGTAGCAGAAAAGATCAAGGCGGATAAGGAGGCAGGAAAGGACTTCTCCATCGTGGCAGTCTCTGAGGGCGCGAAGGACATCTCCGGAGAGAGAGTAATACTCAAGATACGCGAGGACAGTCCCGATCCGATAAGACTCGGCGGTGTCGGCGCAATCGTAGCGGACAAGCTCGAGGCTCTCGTTGGCTCAGAGGCAAGAGCGACAACGCTCGGTCACATACAGAGAGGCGGCACTCCCACCGCACACGACAGAGTCCTCTCCGCAAGATACGGCTATGCCGCAGTTGAGCTTGCAATGAAGGGTAAGTTCGGCAGAATGGTCTCTCTTCAGGGTGACGACATCACCGACGTATCCATCGAGGACGTTATCTCCATTCATACCGAGAACGTAGATCCCGACGGCGAGCTTGTAAGCGTAGCCAAGGCTATGGGCGTCTCTTTCGGCGACTAAAACATAATTACAAAAAATGCTTATAAACGTCAATTGGAGTTTTCCCCGCGTTTATAAGCATTTTTGTTATGTTTTGTTGTCAAAACGTGTTAAATTGATGGCGAAAAGTACTTTTGTTTGTATGCATTTTTTGCGCTTGTTTTATTATTGACTCAACCTCTTCTCTTTTTAACGATTATTGCAATAATAACTACAAGGGGAATTGTTATGTACCAAAAGTAAACAAGGCATGCTGCTAAAATACCACCCAAGAGTCCACAAACGATTATTTCTTTGAATAGGCCATCAGCCAAGCTAAAATACACAACATCAAACAACTTATGGTATAACCACCATAACGCAACACTACAAACAACCCACAACACCGCAAGAATAACTTCCATCTTTATCTCCTTTCATTTTTGAATACAAATGTACTCATCAAGATTAATTATAACACATTTGTGTTCATTTGTCAACATATGTGTTCATATTTTTCTCCATCAAGTTATATAATATATACACTAGGAGGAAACACATATGTTAAACCCAATAATTGTTGGACAAGTAATTCAAGAATGCAGGGAGTCTCGTAATCTTTCACAAGAAGTTGTAAGTGGGCTTGCTGATATTGGTAGAACTCATTTAAGTGCTATTGAGCGTGGGATTAGAAAACCAACCCTCGAAACTTTTTTCAGAATTGCAGATGCATTAGGAATTGCTCCGAGTGAACTTATGCTAAAAATAGAAATCGCAAATAAATCAATTTGAACTAATTAAATCTAACCTTTTTGAAACAAACAACAAACACTTTGAGGATAAATATTTCTTTAAAAAATCGTTGCGCTACACCCCATTAATGAGTGTAGCGCACTTTTTATTTAAAATTCTCCATAAACTCCCGGATCTTCTTTTCATGATACTCGCCGCCGTAGGTACCGTTTCCGAGTCTTTCAAGGCCCTCGTCGACAAGCTCTTGCCAGCTCTCCTTCTCCTTACCGGGAAGGATCGGGAAGTAGTAGACTCCATTCTGCTTTGCCGCATCGAGGTCTCCCATAGCGTCGCCGACCATAAGAGTCTGCTCCTTGGAGTAGCCGAATTTCAGCATCTCTCCAATGCAGTAAGCCTTACTGCCTATATCCTGTGTAAGCATAATATCGGTGTGAGGGATAAGACCGAACTTTTCCCACTCCTCAACCACCGCCTCACGGTTTGCGCTGGATACTATCGCAACGTCGGCTAGTCTGTGCGCCGCCTCGAGTCCCTCGGCTGCACCATCAAAGGGAATCTTGACCTCCTCGGGCAGAGCGTTTATGCTCTCGTTTACCGCCCTGCTCCAGCTAAGCGCCTTTTCAAGACATACTCTTCCCTCTCCCTCGGGATAGGTCGGAATTGCCTCCTTGAGCGCAGGCATAGAGAGCGCGTGTGTGGTCCTACACCACTCGTTAAGAGTGTCAATACCGGGTATCCGTGTATACTTTTCGTTAATTTCAGTCAGCGCCATCGCGAGTCCCTTGAAGCGGTTTATACCTCTTGTGACCCGGTAGAGATTGATCTCATTCCAGCGCTTAAGTATATCGTCACGCCACTCGGCAAGTCCCCACTCATCGACCATACAAGGGCCGAAGCAGTAGATGTGCTTGCAATTCATCGTGTCCATAGCGCATCCGTCGGAGTCTACGCACACAAGCAGGTCGCGGCGTCTTTCAAACGAATCAAGTGTGGCCATAAATACCTCTCTCAAAATTTTTACTTAAGCGCCGAGACTTAGGCCTCGGCGCTAATATTTATCCTATATACCTATCAGAGTCTGGTATCCCACATACCGCAGAAGCTGTCGATGGGGTCCTTGCCGTGGAAGGCATCAGGGCCCTCAACGAGCGCCTCAACAAGCGCATCCATGGTATCGTCGTTTGAGTCGTAGGTGTTGATATAGGTGCGGAGCATCGGGCAATCGGCAAGCATAGTAGGCTTGTTTACAGAGATACCGATTACGGGGAGCTCGTGCACATACCACGGAATCTCTCCGCCGCCCTTGGAAAGACCGAATACGGGGTGACCGTTTGCAACGTCGAAGAGCGAGATAACGAGGTCCTGACCTGCTACGAAGTCGGCAATGGAATTCTTGCCCGCGAAGTAGAGATTGAGGCTGGGCTTCTCGCCTGCGGCCATCATCTTCTTCATCTTTTCGATGGGGCTCTCGTAGATATATGCATCAAAGCCCTTGGCAATAAGTCTCTCACAGAGCTTCTCTGCGGGCGTTTTTCTCGACACGCCCCCGCCCATAGCCATAGCGGCGAGCGCCATAAGAGGATTATCCGCGCCCTTGATGGGAACGATCATAATTCTCTTGGTCTTCTCGGGACTGATGGGAAGAACACCCTCGTCAAGGCTCTTTACAAGAGTGATGCAGTCCTTTGCGATCTTGCCGGAATAGGTCTTGAACTCGGGATTCTGAAGCACGGGAGCAAGCGCCTCCGCGGGAGGACAGAGCTCCTCCTTAGCCTTCTTGTTAAGGCCCATCTTAGCCTTAAGACCGAGAATTCTGGTGAGTGCCTCTACCATTCTCTCCTCAGAGATAATACCAGTCTTGTAAGCCTCGAGCATGGTGTTATAGTCCTCATCGGGATCGTTGAAGAAGAGGAACATATCGCAGCCCGCGTTAATGGAGAGAGGAAGCATATCGCGTCTCTTCATCTGATTGGTCATACCAACCATGTGAGATGCGTCGGTAACTACCATACCGTTGAAGCCGAGCTTCTCACGAAGGAGTACGGTCATAATGTCATAGGAAAGAGTCGCGGGAAGGAGCTCAGCGTCGGTGATGCCGGGCTTTACGTCTCTCATATAGTTAGGCATAAGGATGTGGCCGCCCATAATAGCGTCAAGGCCGCCGTCGATAAGAGTCTTGTAGACGTGACCGTAGGTCGCCATCCACTCTTCCTCGCCAAAGCTGTTGATGTTGTTGGAAATGTGAGCATCGCGGTAGTCCTGACCGTTACCGGGGAAATGCTTAGCGGTACAAGCCACGCCCTCGGTCTTGTGAAGGCCGTCCATATAAGCCTTACCCATAGCGGCAACACGCTCGGGATCGTTACCGAAGGAACGCGCGAGAACCTCCTCACACTCGTGATTGTAAAGTATGTCTACAACGGGAGAGAAAGCCATGTTACAGCCGGTAGCCGCGATCTGCGCGCCCGATACGTATCCCATAGCCTCGGCGTACTCGGTCTTGCCTGTTGCGCCAACCTTGATGCCTGCGCCAACGGCGGTACCGTCGGGACAAACACCGTCTCCGCCCTTTTCGGGGTTACAAGCGATGAAAACGGGAACCTTTGCGTATTTCTGAAGAGTTCTGTTCTGCTCAAGAACCATAGCGCCGGGCATAGCGTTGTATCTGCAGCCGCCGAGATGGTACTTCTCCATAAGCTCGCGAAGATAATCCTCGCCCTGACCTGCAGTAAGCTGGAAGAAGAGCTGACCAACCTTCTCCTCGTCACTCATAGAAGCGATAGTATTCTCTACCCACTCGATATCCGAGTCGGTAAGACAGTAGGGTTTTTTGCGTAAATCTACCATAGTAAAAAATCCTTTCCGTTGTTATTGTTATAAACTTACACGCTAATTATAACAAAGTTTTTAAAACAAAGCAATAAGAATTTCACCGCGTGCGACATTTTTGAAAAATTGTCTAACATTACATCGTTTATCGCACGAAAGCAATAAAAGAAGGCCGCCTCCAAATGCACAGATAACACATTCTCCAAAGCAATCGGTCATCAGAGTATGCATAACAATGCAGTTGAGGCAGCCCTTTTATTCAATTATTCAATACTATTTGCAATATATACGTAAAGCTCCTCATCGGTGAAGGAATAAAGCCCCGCATACTCAAGAACCTCAACGGTAGTTATGTAATCATCCTCACTTTCGTAAGTATCTACGTAAGTAAAGAGTTTGAGGTACGCATCCT
>CAZUQN010000036.1:0-16245 GCA_964622425.1 uncultured Ruminococcus sp. | reverse complement strand
TTTAATTTTTATATGCTTACTTGTGTTGCTAACCTCTTGTGTTAAAACTACAGAACGTTCATATGTAAGCACTGAAATTATATATTCCGAGCCAACTGCACAGTACTCTTTGGGGTTGAATATGGATTTTGCAGAAACTAAATACGCTAAATACTATTTCGAGTCAAGCATTGATAACAAAGAGCGAGAAGCTTGTATCAATGCAACGGGAAAAGTATTATCAAATCAGATAGTGGAAGGCAATGTTCCCGAAATATATGTTTTTTCGCAAAATAGATACAATTCCAAATACATAAGCAATCGCAAGCTGTATTGTTCCATTCAAAATTGGAAATCTGTTGAATATATAGCAGACGTTTTACTTACGGTTTACGGCGAATCGGCACATTATGGCTCAGCTTTTGGATATGCTAATTATTTGGCAAAAAGCTATCGATGGGAATATTATCCCGATAATTTTCAATGCCCTTCCGATCAAAGCATTCTCGACTTAAATTATTTGTGCTTTGATGAAGATTTCGCATCATCCAGTGATGTTAGCGTTGCAAAAGGAATTGCCTGTGGTTTTGTTGATTCATACATCAGCAAATATGGAGAACAACCAATTCAACAACTTTTGTATTCTCACATCCAATCGATGGAAGCGCTTACATCATACTATACAGAAAATGAAATATTTTATATCCCATCAGCAGTTCAATATGGCTATGGTGGCAAATCATACGATTACATCGTTTATTCTGATTACGGTACTTTTTATGTTGCAAATGATTGGGTTGATACAAACGCAGACTACAATCCATTAATAACAGACGGATTTCTACACGCTAATTATTCAGATACAAAAGCATTTTTTGAAACAAATATCGCACAAATGAAGCAATATCAGGACCTGTTTAAGCTTGACGATTATAATAATTATTTAGATATTGTTTTCACAATGCCAATAAGTGCTTCAAAATATTCATTTTACCAAAGTGTAAATCACAGAATTTACGTATATAATGTTGATTCTTTGATGCACGAATACATTCACTCACTTACAATGCCCACAACCTCAATGGCAAATTGGCAGGTTGAAGGATTCGCACGATACTTTTCCTATTACTATGATTTTTATGGAGTGGCATTTTTAAATCAAGATTACAATAATACTCCTAATACTTCAGCTACAAAATGGGTTCACGAATATTTAGCCACTATTGATAGACAAATAGATATGGCGAAAGATTATTGTCAATTAGAAAATATTGCAGTATATAGCAGAAGCTATACTAATCCCAACGCGAGCTATGTAGCGGGCTCTTCATTTATTCAGTACTTGGTAAGACAGTATGGAGAAGAAGCGGTTATCAATCATATTTACGGTAACGGCAATCCTTTACCTAAAGCATACACCGAATTAGTAAATGAGTGGAATGAATTTATAGAAAAAAATTATTCTGCTTACAGTAAATATAAATAAAAGGATAGACTATCCTCTTACCATTATTCAGTTTCTTTAGCGATTTTACAAGAAGCACTCAACAATCTTCTGATATTTCCACACAATCTTTCGGTTTGTTTATAGGTTTGTTGATCTATAGCCCGATAAAAGAAAAAGGCCCGTAACTCCTTGTATAGAAGCTACGGGCTATTCGCTTGTCAGCAGGGGATTTGAATACCGAAGTAATCCCTTGTAAAGAAAAATACGAACCTTGATTGCTCAGGGTTCGTATTATTCCTGTTTGGTGCGGGAGACGGGACTTGAACCCGTACGTTGGAAACACACGCCCCTCAAACGTGCGCGTCTGCCGATTCCGCCACTCCCGCGTCGCGAAATGTATTATACAACATTATTTCGTACATGTCAATACGTTTTGTTAAAAAAGTTACATTTAGAAAATTTATTTTTTACACTATGTACATTGTTCGGTCGTTCATATATGATATAATAAGAATGCAGGTAATGCAAAACCGTTTTGACCTATACTGAGTAAGGAGGCCTTTAATATGAAAATAGTTAAACATTTACTTGCGATGCTGCTGATAGTGACAATTTTGCTTGCTACCGTGAGTTGCTACTTTGTTCAAAGCCAGAGGATGAAAACCGTCAAGGGTACATACAAGCTCACGCACTACACCTACACTCCTTCATATGAGCGTAAGGAAGGATACACACCTAAGACAAGAGATTACGTAAACGGTGAGGAGTATATGTATGAGGACTACCTCATCATAACGGGCACGAGCACGGGATACTACGTACATAAGGCGGTTGGAGCCGAGCCATACGTCAAGGAAATTACCCTTTCATACGAATATGACAGTGAGGACAGCTCAAAGGTCGAGTACGTTATATATAACGATGCGATTTCAGTTAATGAAACCAGCGGAATACACAAGCTGGGTGTAACAAAAAATAATCTTAACTACACAAAAAGCGCGTTCGATTACACAGAGCTCTTTACCAAAAGACCTATGCGCTCGGAGGCCGTCTCGGTAAGGTGGGAAAAGGTAGATAAGGCAACCGACCTCTCCTTTGTTAAAGGTCAGATAGGAGGCCTTAAGAGCTATGATTACAAGGCGTTCGGTGTTCGTGGTATATACGAGCTCGGCGCACCCATCGAGAATGAAACAGGCAACGTTATCGAGAGTGAATATCAGTACTTCTTCTACGTGATAGATACTGCTGATAATGGAATAAGCGCAACCGTTTGCTATGCACTCAATGAATCGCCTACGGAACAGATCACCAAAAGCGTTCCGATTTCCAAAGGAGCGGATGACTGGAGTCTGATAACCGTTGACGGAAAGGTATGGACGCTTGATCCGTTATGGGCTAACTCTTATTACATTGAAGCTGGGGGGCTGAAATACTCTCTCAGCCACGTGAGCTATGATATCTCGGATGAGACACTTTCATCCTTGGTTGAAAGCAGAATACCCCAAGAGGATAATCAGTAATACAACAAAGGCAGGTAAGCAAAAAACTTACCTGCCCGTTTTATTTTAGATTATTTATTTTCGAGATTTATTATAGAGCAGAAACTCAAAACCAATATTGATTCATCTTCTCAATTATATCGTCATCCAGCTCGTGATCAATTGCGTCCGGCAAAATTGCATCAACCTGACAGTAGGGACAGAGCGCGGTATTCTCACCCTCAAGATATCCTTCGATCTGCTCGGGAGACATCTCCTTTTTGCAGTGGAAGCATACGCAACGATTCGATCTTAATATCAGTTCCCTATTGTTTGTTGAATAGGTATGTAGCTGCTCAAGCAGTGCTTTCTCCTCGTACGAGTAATCTTGCTTATGTCTGATACGGCTAATTTCCTTGGTACGACGTATTTCATTTATTACCGAGGAATAAACAATGTATCCCAAGAGAATTACGTAAAGCAGAATATCTCCTTTTGTAATCTCTTCGAATTCAAAAAAAGGAATAAAGAAAAGTGACAATAACAGAATCGGTACCAAAATATTCACTATATGCGTGACTCGTGCATCTGATTTTTTTGCCTTATCATAATGCTCTTTTATTTCCGACTCACTAAGCATTCTTTTCCCTATTTTCTTTTGAATTCTTGAGAATACGCACTGCTCGGCATACGAAAACCTTTTATTACATTCGGGGCATTTGAATCTGTATGAATAGACGTCGTAATCACGTCTTGGGTAGGTTCCAACTTCGTGATATTGGTAATAATCCTTATCATCCTTGGTTACCACGCGGTGTGTACGCTCCTTTTCAAGGCGTGCGCCGCAATGGGAGCAATAATATTTCTTAAAAACCATTCCAACCGGAATGGACGAGCTTTTACCGTTCATGTTGCCTCCTTTGCTACTTTTCACTACCATTATACCACAAATAAGAAAAACTTTCAATAATTAATAACTAAGGCAAGTAAGCAAAACGCTTACCTGCCTTTAACTATACAAAATTAAAAATCAGAAGTTATAATTGGGGTTAACGATCTTACCGGTCTTGGAGGACTCGATAATTGCGAGGCAGGCCTCAACGGTCTTTGCGCCCTCGATGATAGGAGTCTCGATCTCGGTATCGTTTACAAGGCAATCTGCGAACGCCTTGAACTCAGCGTTAGCGTTGTGATTGTTGACCTGAACCTCAACCTCCTCTGCCTCGTGACCGCCGTTGCCCTCTGCATCGGTGAGGAATACCTGCATCGTGGGAGATGTATTATCGAAGATGAGAGTACCCTTAGTGCCGTAAATGCAAGTACGCATGGTATAATTACGCTTGCAAGCGGTGGAAACGAATACCTTACCCATAACGTTGCCGGGGAACTTGAGAAGCGCTACGTTAGCATCATCGTATGTAACTGCGGGAAGGAGCTTATGAGTACCCATGCCGTAAACCTCACAGGGATCCTCACTGACAAGCCATCTGAGAAGGTCAACTGCGTGGCATCCGCCGCCGACTACGCCGTTACGCTGAGGATCGCTACGCCAGTTCTTGGGATCGTGATCGAACATATGCTGATAATCGTGAGCGTACTCGGACTCTACGAAGTAGAGATCACCTACCGCGCCGCTGTCAATGTACTCCTTAGCCTTGATGAAAGCGGGAGTGAAACGGCAGATCTGACCGATCATAAACTTGCACTCGGGATGCGCCTTAACCGCATTAACCATAGCAACGAGATCATCTCTGGTAAGGGCGAGGGGCTTCTCGCACATAATGTGCTTACCTGCCTCGAGGCACGCCTCAACCTGCTCTCTGTGCTGCTGGTCGGGAGTAGCGATAAGAACCGCGTTGATCTCCTTGTTGTTAACTATATCGAGATAGTTGGTAGTGCGCTTCTCGGCGGGAATATTGGTATCCTCACCAACCTTAGCGAGTGTCTCGGGATTAACGTCACAGATCATACCGATCTCTGCGCCGTAATTGATAGCGCCTCTGAGATGATGAGCGCCCATGCCGAGGCCGATAACACCTACAACTAACTTTTCTACCTTCATTTTTTAAAACCTGCCTTTCAGTTTTTATTTACAATGATATTATAACAAACGCACGCACCTTTTCAAATGATAAATCCATAATAAAAATATGGAAAATCGATAAAAACGAGCTTGTTTTCGCAAAAATAGTTTTTTATTTTTCATTATCCTCCTTGAACTTAGCATACAGATATGATATAATGAGAAAAAAACGAAGGAGGGGCTATGATGAGTGGAGCAAGTATTGAAGAGATCCTCGGCGACTTCCATACCGTATCGGGTATGGATATTTCGGTCGTTGACCGCGATTTTCACACGGTATCGATGTCGAGATGCAAGGGCGAGACAGTCTGCTCGGCTCTGCACCGCGACGTAAGGGCTATCGACGTCTGCAAGGTATCTGACATAGAGCGGTTGTCAGCGGTCAAATCCGATGCAAAGCCCCTGCTCTATACCTGCCCATTCGGCATAACCGAAGCGATAGTGCCGATCATCAGAGACGGAGAGCCGATAGGATATATAATATCTGCTTTAGGTATTGAAGAATCGGGTGTGGAGGACGTGATCAAGCTTTCTACCTTTGGGCGGGACTCGGACAAGCTACACATACTTGACGAGATAAATAGGGCGCGCAAGCTCACCGACACCGAGACCAGCGCTTACTTCAATATGATGAAGGTGCTGGCGGAGTATATCGCAAACGATGACACGCTCCTCAGTGATTACGAAAGCATCGGACAGCTTATTAAAAGATACGTTAAAAACAACCTATCAAGGAAGCTGACGCTCAATGAGATAGCGAGAAATCTGCACTGCAGTACAGTAACTCTCACCGAGCACTTCAAGCGAGAGTTTGGAATTACGATCAACGAGTACATAACTAAAAAGAGAATGTCTCTTGCGGAAAAAATACTACTATCCACGGACAAGCCTCTTAGAGAGGTTGCCGCACTTTGCGGTTTTCCGGACGTAGAATATTTCTCAAGAACGTTTAAGAAATATCACGATATTTCGCCCGCATCATGGCGACGCGAGAAGGGAGAAAAGCCGGAATGATAATACGAAAAACAAGACTGACTGACGTCGATGACGTGATGAACATTTACGCATCCGCAAGAGCGTTTATGAGAGAAGCCGGCAATGCTACCCAGTGGGGCTCGGGTTATCCTACGCGTGAAATTATCGAGCGTGACGTTGAGTCGGAGCACGGATTTGTAGTTGAGGATGACGGTGAGATAGTCGGCGCTTTCTTCTTTAAAATCGGAGTTGACCCGACCTATATCAAAATTTATAACGGAGAGTGGATCGACGACAAAGAATACGGTGTAATTCACAGAATTGCGGTGAAATATCGTGGCAGAGGTATAGTTGATTTTGTTTATAAGCATTGCTTCAACATCATCAATAACCTGAAAATCGATACCCACAGAGACAATCTTCCGATGCAAAAATCACTCGCAAAAAACGGCTTCAAATACTGTGGTGTGATCTACCTCGAAAGCGGTGACGAGCGTATCGCCTACCAGAAGGCGGAGTGATATGGAGAGATATATTGAAACAGTAAAAGCGGTAGACGGAGAAATGAAGATACGCGACTACCTCAAGAATAGACTCGGACTCTCCACCGCCCTTATCGGTAAGCTCAAGTACGATAACGTAAAGCTCAACGGCGAGTACGTGCATATGCGAGCTATGGTAAAAAACGACGACATAATCGAGATCACCCTGCCCGACGAGGAAAGCGAAAATATCGAGCCTATGGATATTCCTCTCAATATTGTCTATGAGGACGAGTACGTTATTGCCGTAAACAAGCCGAAGAATATGCCTGTCCATCCGTCGCGTGGAAATCATCTGCCAACTGTAGCAAACTGTATAATGCATTACGTCGGACGTCCTTTTGTTTTCAGGGCTATTAACAGACTTGACAGAGATACTTCCGGCATAGTTCTTATCGCGAAGGACCGCCTTAGCGGTGCAAAGCTGTATCAGGCTATGAAGGACAGAAAATTCGCAAAAACCTATCTTGCGGTTGTAGAGGGTGTGCCAAGTGAGACTCACGGTATAATCAATGCTCCTATCGTGCGTGAGGCGGAAGGCAGCATCAAGAGAGTCGTGCGCGATGACGGTAAGGAATGTATAACCGAGTACGAGCTTGTCGAAGCCTATGAAAACGGAACTTCACTTATCAAGGTTACCCCTCACACGGGAAGAACTCACCAGATCAGAGTACATATGGCGTATATCGGGCATCCGCTTGTGAATGATTTTCTCTACGGAACAAGAGGCGAGGAGACCTACGCCTTACATTGCTCCTCACTTTCCTTCCCTCACCCCTTTACAGGAGAAATCATAACGGTAACTGCGGAAAACAACTGAAAATACAAAAAGAGAGCGGATTTTGGGTCCGTTCTCTCTTTTTATAGAATTATTTTTAATTATCAGCCTTGCTTAAGATCGAAGTCGTTTATTGTCAATCAACTTCAGCTTGTCAAAGACAATCATAACGATGCGAAGCATCTCATAACTCATAACTTGCCGTAAGGCAATCATAACTGCGATTACTTACCGAGTAATCGCATAAGTCCGTCTTCGTCAATGACGGTTACGCCGAGGTCCTTCGCCTTAGTAAGCTTGGAGCCTGCCTCCTCGCCAGCAACGACGTACGACGTCTTCTTGGACACGCTGCCCGAGACCTTGCCGCCCGCCTGCTTGATAAGAGCGGACGCCTCATCTCTTGTCATTGTGGGGAGTGTTCCTGTAAGAACGAAGGTGAGACCTGCGAGAGTCTCTTCCCTCTCCTCTGCCGTAGCATCGGTCTTAACACCAAGCTCGGTAAGTCTTGCTATGAGCTCGCGTGAGGTCTCGTCGCGGAAGAACTCAACAAGAGCCGCCGCTGTGATCTCTCCAATATCCTCAATAGCGGTATAATCCTCGACGGTAGCCTCCATACAAGCCTCTATCGTGCGCATCTTTCTCGCTATCGACTCAGCGGCAACCTCACCGACCTGCCTTACTCCTAAGGAGTAAAGGAGTCTTTCAAGTCCTCTTTCCTTGGACTCTGCTATCGCGTTAACAAGATTCTCAGCACTCTTTCTACCCATTCTCTCAAGCGTTTCTATATCCTCTACCTTGAGAGTATAGAGGTCTGCTATATCCTTGATCTTGCCGTTTGACAGAAGAAGCTCAACAACCTGAGGTCCAAGGCCGTCGATATTCATGGCGCCCTTTGACGCAAAGTGAACTATTCCTCTGGCATTCTGCGCGGGACATCCCGCATATACGCAACGGATAGCCGCTCCGTCACCGCACTCGTCTCTCACTACGGGATGACCGCAGGAGGGGCAAACGGTAGGCATTTCAAATACGGTTTCAGTTCCGTCTCTCTCGCTCTTTACACTCTCGAGGATCTCGGGAATGATCTCTCCCGCCTTGCGCACAACGACCGTATCACCTATTCTTATATCCCTCTCGGTGATAAAGTTGATATTATGGAGAGTCGCTCTGGAAACGGTTGTACCTGCGAGTCTTACGGGCTCAAGATTTGCCGCAGGTGTAAGCACACCCGTTCTTCCGACCTGAATATCTATGGAGAGAAGCTTGGTCTTCTTCTCCTCGGGCGGATACTTATACGCAACAGCCCACTTAGGAGTGCTTGTACCCTCGCCTACTGTACGTCTGCCCTCGAGATCGTTAACCTTGATTACCGCGCCGTCCATATCGAAGGAAAGCTCGGGACGCTTGTCTCCGAGGTATTTTACGTGCTCGGCTACCGCATCGAATCCTTTAGCCTTCACGGTCTCGGGGAGAGTGATGAATCCTAGCTCGGAGAGTCTTTCAAGCGTTTCAAGATGTGTTTTAGGCTTTCTGCCGTCCGAATAGAGATCACCCTCCTGAAGATTGAACACAAAGATTGCGAGTCTGCGGGATGCGGCGATCTTCGGGTCAAGCTGACGGAGTGAGCCCGCGGCTGCATTTCTCGGATTTGCAAAGAGGGCAAGCCCCTCCTCTTCTCTCACCTTGTTTATCTGCTCAAAGACAGCTCTCGGCATATATACCTCTCCGCGCACGCAAATATAAGGTAATTCCTCGTTAAGCTCAAGAGGTATGGTCTTTATAGTCTTGAGATTCTCGGTAACGTCCTCGCCGACAAAGCCGTCTCCACGCGTTGCGCCTCTGACAAATTTGCCGTTTTCATATATAAGAGATACCGACAGACCGTCTATCTTAGGCTCTACGGAGTATTCCGCTGTACCAAGTATAGCATCGGTCTTGGAGATAAAGTCCTCAAGCTCCTCATAAGAGAACACGTCAGTAAGGCTTCCCATCTGCACTCTGTGAGTGAATTTCTCAAACTTATCAAGCGCCTTGCCACCTACACGTTTTGTCGGTGAGGTGGGCGAATCAAGCTCGGGAAAAGCCGCCTCGAGGTCTCCGAGCTCACGGAACATCATATCGTACTCGTAGTCGGAAATTGCGGGGGCATCCTGCTCGTAATAGAGCTTGGAATTGTATATGATCTGCTCTCTCAGATATTTTATTCTGCTTTCAGCTTCCTTAACGTTCATTTTCTTTCCTTTCGGGAAATATTCTTGTGTATCCTATTCACACATACATTTTACCATCTTTTCACGTCTTTGTCAATCAAAACCTTAAAAGGTTTTATTCATTTTCTATTGACTTTTTTCGACCGATATTTATAATATACCTTGTAGTATGTAAATTGGAGGACATCAGCGTGGAACAAAAGAATAAATCTTTAATACGTACTTCAAATAACAAGGACGCGCGACAAAGCTCCCTATCGCTAAAGCACTTCTTAATTATCAACGTCGGTATCCTTATGATGGCGGCGGGAATATATTTCTTTAAGGCACCGAACGGCTTCGCAACAGGAGGAGTCAGCGGTATAGCGATCATTCTCGCTAAGCTCCCATTCAGCGCGAAGCTTGGTCTTACCCAGTCGATATATATGCTGGTGATAAACGTTATCCTGCTTGTGCTCGGAGTAATTATTCTCGGCAAAAAGTGCGGAATACTCACAATATACTGCTCGCTTATGCTCTCCTTTGAAAACCTGGTTTTCGAATTGACTCTGCCTATAGAAAAGCTCAGCGGTATGGCGACGCTTACCACACAACCCCTACTCGAGCTCGTATATGCGGTGCTCTTAACAGGTATAGGCTCCGCCTTGCTCTTCCGCCACAAGGCTTCATCGGGCGGTACGGATATAGTCGCTCTGATACTCAAGAAATACACAAGCCTCAACGTCAGTCAGGCATTGCTCCTCTCCGACTTCCTTATAGCGCTTTCCACCTTCTTTGTTTACGGCAGCGCAACGGTCGGCCTTTATGCTATGCTCGGTCTGTTTGCAAAGGTATTTGTAATCGACGATATTCTCGACTCGCTGAATATGTGCAAGGCGTTCACCATCATCACGACTAAGCCCGACGAGATCGACGAATTCATACTAAACGACCTCAAGCACAGCGCGACAATGTACAAGGGCGAGGGCGTTTACACTCACGAGGATAAGCAGATAATCATTACTGTCTGCAAGCGAGCAGAGGCGTTAAGACTCCGCCGCAAGGTCAAGGAGATAGACCCCGGCGCATTCATCATTATAACCAAGACGAGCGAGATAGCCGGCAAGGGCTTCCGCGACTCTCAATAAAGAAATATCGACCGCAGAGCTACTCGGTAAAGAGTGCTATGCGGCCGATTATTATATACTTCTGCTGTGTTTTAACTTAAATATTTTTAAATTCCGAGCTTTTCAAGCGCGGCGAGCTTTATCGAAAGAACGAGTATCTCGCAAGCGAGCTCAAGCTCATCATCGGTAGGATAAGTGGGTGCCAAGCGAAGGTTGGAATCATGGGGATCAACGCCATACGGGAAGGTCGCGCCGACTGCGGTGAGAGTAACTCCCGCTTCCTTGGTGAGCTCAAAGACTCTCTTTGCGGTGCCGGGCATTGCGTCTACTGAAATGAAGTATCCGCCGCGAGGCTCGGTCCACTCAGCAACGCCAAGTCCCTTAAGCGCGTCAAGCTTATCAAGAGCTATATCAAACTTCTTCTTGATCACGCCTCCGAGGGTGAGCATATGCGAGTACATATTCTCTGCTGTGCCGAAGAAGCGAAGGTGTCTGAGCTGATTGATCTTATCGTAACCGATGGTCTGTGCGCCGAGGTAAGGTGCGATCTGACGGCGGTTATTCTCGCTGGCAGCCATAAATGCAACGCCTCCTCCGGGGTAGGTGACCTTGGAGGTCGAGGAGTAGTAAAATACTCTGTCCTCGTTGCCGTGCTTTCTTGCTAGGGTGAAGATGTCCGCGAGAACGTCGCAGTCTCTCGAGAAATCGTGGATAGCGTACGCGTTATCCCACATAATACGGAAGTCGGGTGCGCCGCACTTCATAGTAACAAGACGCTCAACTACCTCGTCGGAATAGGTAACACCCGTAGGATTGGAATACTTCGGAATGCACCAGATACCCTTTACCTGAGGGTCGAGTGCAAGACGCTCTACCTCGTCCATATCAGGGCCGTCTTTATTGATTTTAACGGTAATAAGCTCAAATCCGAGAAGCTCGGTGATTCTGAAGTGACGGTCGTAGCCGGGAGCGGGACATATCCACTTGATCTTCTCCTCGCGGCACCAAGGTCTCTTCGAGCCGTACAAACCAAAAGTCATCGCTCTCATAAGAGTATCGTACATAAGCTGAAGCGAGGAGTTACCTCCTATCATGATATCCTCATCTCTGATGCCCATAGCGTCAGCGAAGAACTCCTTCATCTCCGGAAGTCCGTCAAGAATACCGTAGTTACGGCAGTCAAAGCCCTCTCGTGTCTTATAGCCGTCTGTAAGGTCAACGGTGAGAAGACCGTTGCTTATGTCAAGCTGTGTGCCGTTGGGCTTGCCTCTTGAGAGGTCGAGAGAAAGCCCCTTAGCCTTGTATTCGTTGTAAGCCGAGGTGAGCTCTCTGTAAAGCTGTTGTCTCTCGGCAAGCGAAAGTTCTGCGTATCTTTTCATCATTTTTCCCTTTTTGCATTATGTCAAAAAAAAACAATTTTGCATTTTTTGAAGACCAAAAATTCATTTTTGACATTGCTTACTCTATATTTCCCTCATATTATAATACATTTTCCGCTTTATTGCAATACATTTTGCAAAATTGATTTCAAAATCTTGCATTTTTCCTCTTTTGAACAATTTTTCCCATATACACGCCATTTTTTCTGTTTCTCTTGACAAAAGAATATATTTGTTATATAATTTAGTCTGTTAGATTATGTTTTTGAAAGGTTTTATTTAATTATTATGGCTGAAAACAAGAAATTGGTTGAACAGATCACCTCGATGGATGAGGACTTTGCTAAATGGTATACCGATATCGTTAAGAAGGCCGATCTCATCGACTACTCCAGCGTGAAGGGATGTATGATCATCCGTCCCTACGGCTACGCTATATGGGAGAATATCCAAAGAATACTTGACACGCGCTTTAAGGAGCTCGGTCACGAGAACGTATATATGCCTATGTTTATCCCCGAATCCCTTCTCCAGAAGGAAAAGGATCACGTCGCAGGCTTTGCGCCCGAGGTTGCATGGGTTACTCACGGAGGAAGCGAGAAGCTTAGCGAAAGACTTTGCGTAAGACCTACGTCCGAGACTCTCTTCTGCGAGCACTACGCAAACATTATCAACTCCTACAGAGACCTCCCCAAGCTCTACAATCAGTGGTGCTCGGTGGTACGTTGGGAGAAGACCACCCGCCCCTTCCTCAGATCCCGTGAATTCCTCTGGCAGGAGGGTCACACCATGCACGCTACCGCAGAGGAGGCTCGCGCTGAGACTGTACAGATGCTCAACGTATACGCAGATTTCCACGAGAAGGATCTCGCTATTCCCGTAATCAAGGGTGTTAAGACCCCCTCGGATAAGTTTGCAGGCGCTGAGGATACTTACTGTATAGAGGCTCTTATGCACGACGGTAAGGCGCTTCAGGCGGCTACCTCTCACTATTTCGGCGACGGATTCGCACGCGCATTCAACATCACCTTCACCTCTAAGGACAACAAGCTTGAATATCCCCACCAGACCTCTTGGGGCTGTACCACCAGAATGATCGGCGGTATCATTATGACCCACGGAGACGATAACGGTCTTGTTCTTCCCCCCGCAGTAGCTCCTATCCAGGTAGTAATCATTCCCGTTGCTTTCCACAAGGAGGGCGTACTCGAGAAGGCTCGCGAGCTCAAGGAAAGACTTGTTAAGGCGGGTGTGCGCGTTAAGCTTGACGATAGCGACCAGTCCCCCGGATGGAAGTACTCCGAGTATGAGATGAAGGGTGTTCCGCTCCGCGTTGAGATCGGTCCTCGCGATATTGAGGGCAACCAGTTCGTTGTTGTTACAAGACACAACCGTCAGAAGTCCTTCGCATCTATTGACGAGCTCGAGAGCGTTATCGCTGATAAGCTCGTTGAGGTTCGCGACGGTATATACGAAAAGGCGCTCGCTAACCGCGAAAGACGCACCTATGCTTGTCAGAGCATCGACGAGATCAACTCTGCTCTCACCGGAGGCGACGGCTTCGTTAAGGCTATGTGGTGCGGCGACGAGGAGTGCGAGGACAAGGTAAAGGAGCTCTCGGGCGTTGGCTCTCGTTGTATCCCCTTCGATCAGGAGAATATCTCCGACAAGTGCGTATGCTGCGGCAGAGCGGCTAAGAAGCTCGTTTACTGGGGCAAGGCGTACTAATACATTATATCGAAATTCAAATATTTTGTAGATAAAACCGAGCAGTACAAGCACTTTATAATTAATTTGTACTCTCGACAATGATAGGAAAGGAGCACTCGAAAATGAAAAGTATCGTTACTTACAGAGAAGCTGACGGCAGTATCATCAATTTCGAGGCTCACTCCTCCTTAAAGTCACCCCTCGAGCTGGCGAGATACTATGCCACGGAGAAAAATTACCCTGACAGATTCGTAGTCTTTACAGACAGACTCACGAAGGCTAAGATAACTCCAAAGAAGGACGTTGAGGCGGAGGCGCAATACGGAATATTTATGTCGTGTATTCTAAGGCCCTCCATCTTCCCCTCTCAGGCTTCCCTGCTCGGCGCAATGTCGACCGCGGCGATGGCATCAGCTCTTGAGGAGCATACGGAAAAGAAGATTGGAATAGGTTGGGTAAGCGACCTCTACTGCGACGGAGTAAGAATAGGCTCGGTAAGCATTGAAGGAAAACTTGACAACTTCACGACCTATGAATACATCATCATATCCTTTAACGCAAGAATCACCAAGGATAACTTCCCTCCAAGGCTTGCGGATATGGTGAAAAAGGTTTTTGAGAGCGAGAATACCTCGGTAAATATGATCATCGCGAGAAATATTCTCACCCGCTTCTTCAAATTCTACCAGAATCTCAAGACACCTCAGAAGTTTATGAGCGAGTACACCCAACGGTTTGCCTTCAGAGGAAAGAAGGTCAAATTCTACCGCGGTGAAAAATGGAAGGCGCACAAGGTGCTCGGCGTTGACTCCAAGACCGGCGAGCTCATCATAGATAACGGAAAGGATCCGGATATCAGAGTGTCCTCCCCCGCTCTTATACAAAACCCAAAGAAAATCAAATAATGCAAAGCTCCGTCGGACACTCAGTCCGATGGGGCTTTTTTATTACCTTGGCGAAGGTCATAAAGATGAGCGCAAAAAAATATGCTTTAACAAAAAAGGAGGAGTATGGCTATAAAAGCGAAAAAAAGAATAAGTGAGCTTCTCGAGCTGCTTGCGGGATCGATACTGCCGACTATCTTCTGGATATCCCTGATCTTCGGCTTTGACGCGCCTTACGTCGCGATACTGACGATCATATCCGCGGTAATACACGAGCTCGGTCATTATGCGGCGATCGCATATTATACTAAAGAAAGCGCCGAGATACGAGGTCACGCCTCGGGCTTTCGCATAAAGCGTAACGGTCGGCTGTCATACGGAAAGGAGATTGCAATTCTTCTTTGGGGACCTCTTGCGAATATCGTTCTGTTTTTGATGATGCTCCCGCTCGGTAACTCCTTTGAGGGATATGCAAGGATATTCAGCTATATCAATCTTGCCACCGGACTTTCAAATCTGCTCCCCTTTGAAGGATATGACGGATATGAAGCGGCGCGCAACGCACTCGGATATTTCGGCAAGGAGGATATGATACGTCACCTTGAGTCTTTCTCATTTATACTCGGCGTGGGCGTTACGTTTGTGTCTCTCTATCTTATAGACAGATTCAGCGAGGGATACTGGATATTCGGGCTTTTCTTCTTCGCAACCCTATCAAAGCTTGTAAAATTCGGAAAATATGACATTTTTGAACAATAAACGAGAAAAACGGAGATTTTAAGAGATTTTGAGAGCTTTTTGCGGTTTTTTTCACGAAAAATCGTGGCTAATTTCGTCTAATCACGGCTAATTCAAAATATTTTTGAATTTTTTTATCTAAAAGTATTGCAAATGCGTATAGTTTTTGCTATAATGACCCTATCGACATATTTGACAAACCTTGTTAGAGAGAGCAACTTGAAAATCGCTGAGAAATCACCTCTCGGATGCGACTCGTATGGTCCTCTCTTGCCTGACAGTATAAAGCACCGGCGTCCGTATGCCCGTGCAGTCGAATTATTTTTAGATACTAATGAAAGGGTATGAGATTTCGAAAAATGGCAAAGCTCATTGAGTTAAAAGGAATTTCAAAGTCTTATGACGGCGAAAAGGTTATCGATTCTATGAATCTCTATATCAGAGATAAGGAATTTATCACTCTTCTCGGCCCGTCGGGATGCGGCAAGACGACAACACTGCGCATTATCGGCGGATTTGAAACTGCTGACGAGGGTCAGCTCTATTTTGACGGCGTTGAGATCAGCGAGGTACCCGCGTATAAACGACATATAAACACCGTATTCCAGAAGTATGCGCTCTTCCCCCACCTTAACGTATATGAGAATATCGCATTTCCCTTAAGGCTTAAGAAGGTAGCCGAGGAAGAAATAAAGACCAAGGTCACTGAGATGCTAAAGATGGTGGCTCTCGTCGGATTTGAGAACAAGAGTGTCAGCACTCTCTCGGGCGGTCAGCAACAGAGAGTCGCTATTGCAAGAGCTCTTATCAGCCATCCGAGAGTGCTTCTTCTCGACGAGCCGCTCGGCGCGCTTGACTTAAAGCTCCGTAAGGATATGCAGAACGAGCTTAAGACCATACAGCAGGCTATCGGTATCACCTTCATCTACGTAACAC
>CAZUQN010000035.1:0-16275 GCA_964622425.1 uncultured Ruminococcus sp. | reverse complement strand
CCCGAGAACGGCTTCTTCGGCGTTGCTCCCGGTACCAACGAGCACTCCAACCCCAACGCTCTTCACACCGCTATGAAGGATACCATCTTCACCAACGTTTGTCACAACCTCGATGACAACACCATCTGGTGGGAAGGTCTCAATGATAATCCTCCCAAGAACGCTCTTAACTGGAAGGGTGAGAAGTGGGATTACACCAAGTATGACAAGAAGGATAAGGTTAACACCTCCGGTGCACATCCCAACTCCAGATTCACCGCTATGGCTGCTAACTGTCCTTGTCTCTCCGATAAGTTCAACGATCCCGCAGGCGTTCCGATTTCTGCGATCGTATTCGGCGGCCGTCGTGCAAAGACCGCTCCCCTCGTATATCAGTCTACCAGCTGGCAGCACGGTACCTTCGTTGGTTCCATCATGGCTTCCGAGACTACCGCAGCAGCAGCAGGCGCAGTCGGCGTAGTTCGTCGCGATCCTATGGCTATGCGTCCCTTCGTAGGCTACGATATGGGTGACTACTGGCAGCACTGGCTCAATATGGGTAAGGTTCTTACCAACGCTCCCAAGATCTTCCACGTTAACTGGTTCAGAACCGATGACGAGGGTCACTTCATCTGGCCTGGCTTCGGCGACAATATGCGTGTTCTTATGTGGATCCTTGCTCGCTGCGACGGTAAGGTAGGCGCTGTTGAGACTCCTATCGGTTACGTTCCCAACGTTGATGACATTGAGCTTGAAGGCCTTGACATCACCAAGGAGACTCTCGCTGATCTTCTTTCTGTTGATAATGAGCTCTGGCTTGAGGACTGCAAGGGTATTCACGACTTCTACAAGCAGGTTGGCGACAGAGTTCCCGCTGAGCTTTACGAGGAGCTTGCAGCTCTTGAGGCAAGACTTTCAAAGTAATTTTGCTTGATACAAATGGGCATTTGCCGGGATAAAAACTGCATTTGCCCATTTGAATAAGCTTGTATCGCTTTGATATAAAAATCTATGTATAAAATGTTTTTGTAAGTTCGTACTTGACATTCATATATTTAGATGTTATAATAAAGAAAAAAGTCTTTTGGAGGACTTATGAAAAAACTCTTAGTGTTACTCCTTATATCCGTACTTGTATTCAGCTTCACCTCCTGCGCAGTTCTTGATACAATCAAGGGCCTTATTACCGGAGAAGAGCCCGACGGTCCCGGTACCGGTGGTACTGACGATACCTGCGAGCACGTTGACGAGAACAAAGACGGCAAGTGCGATAAGTGTAATGAGGAAGTTGAAGGCGGCAACAACGGCCAGGTCGTTCCCGGCAACGGCGAGATCTATGAATCCGACGATTCTATCGGCGGTGGTGTTGAGCTTCCCATCATTCCTATTCCCACTAACCCCGAGGTTGATGATACAACCGACGGAGAATAAGTATTGATATAACTGGACAATCCAAAACAGATCTGTTCAACACTTACATAATAAAAACGGAGATATTGCGTCCTTGCGGTATCTCCGTTTTTTATTTAATCAATAGGAAGAAAGCAGTGACAAGCGCAGAGGAGAGCGCACCCTCGAGTAATTTGATCCCGTAGTATTTTTTCATACTGAGCCCCGATGGAGAGGTGAAAACGGAGGATTGCATACCGACGCAGATTCCGCCGAATCCGAGTGAAAAAGCAGACAGAGAGAGCGCAAGGCAAGGTGAGAAATTGGCTAATTCAGAGAAGCTTTTTGTTGCGTTCGTAACTTCGAGAACAGAGAATATCAAGCAACACAATGGCAGGCTTTTTACGTGCTTTTTTGTTATTCCCGAGAGCACGGAAAAAATAGAAATAAAGGAAATAATACCGATCGAGCTTATTCCTGCTCGCTTTGCCGACTCAACAAAATTGTAATTCTGCCTAGCATTATTGTCATCAAATTCATTTTTGTCTGAATTGCTTCGTGTGATTATTCCGCACACTACGGTTGATACATATACCGCTCCGAGCAACAAAAAACCTACTCTTGCGTCACCGTAAATACCGAGGCCTACTGCGCCTACAATAAATGCGCAGGAGGGGTTGTTACACAGTGGTAGAAGCCTCTCTGCATCATTCTTAGAAAGAGCGCCGGAGGTGTATAGATCACTCACCATTTTTGCTCCGATGGGAAAGCCGCCTACGTTTCCGCAAATAAACGGTGCAAGACCAATAGGAGATAGTCCAAAGAGAGCAGAAAACAACTTTCTGAGTATACGTATATTCTCCGGACTTCCATACGCCACGTATATATCCGAAATTATCATAAATGGAAAGGAGGACGGGATCACACATCTTATCGCAAGGCTCATTCCTTCCTTTACGTATTCTGCGGTTTCTCCCGAAAGGAATAGGCCGAAGGTCAGCACGGAAATAAGGAGCAATACCGACTTCATTTCTCCTGGCCACCTCTTAGCAGCTGTTTTTACAGATTCTGTCTTTGTCATTTTTTTATTTCACCGACCATACATTTTTACTGTAATAAAAGCTATGAAAGGTAGGATGCAAAAAATGACAGGTAATAAAAAAAGGCTCACGTCAAGCGCTATTCTCTCGTCACTTTCACCGTCATCATTCCACGTTGAGATAAAGAAATCCTCACGCGGAGCTGTCGCTGTGGTATCGGGTGTTATGAGCATTGGCAATTTTACAGAAGAATGCGTTGAGCTTTTGTCCCATTCGGGACGCTTGACGCTTGTCGGCGATTCTCTTGAGATATCTGTGCTCGAGGGACGTGTGGTTGAAATATTCGGCAGAATAACGGAGGTCAGGTTGAGTTATGGCAAGACTTGATGAATTTGTTTTCGGTTACAGACGAGGAAGTGTAGAGAGGAAGCACGTATCAAAACTTGCTAATCTGCTTTTAAAAAACGAAATATGCTCCGGCATTACGCCTAAGGGGAGCTTTACAATACGGGAGAAGGATAAGAGAAGGTTTGTTTCCTTGGCAAAGCCAAGAGTCCGTTTTGATCTTGGCGAGCCTCAGGGCATATACGGATTTTTATACAGAAGCAGACGGAGATACGGAATTTTTGCCGCAGTAATTACACTTTTATGTATATGTTTATTTACGTCAGGGCTGGTTTGGGACGTAAGGATAAGCGGAAATGAGAGACTTTCCGACTACGTGATAGAGGACGTTCTCAGCGCAAACGGATTTGAGGTCGGAACACCGTGGCGGAAAGTTGATAAAAACGCCCTTGAGGCAGAAATACTCACCGAAAGATCGGATATAGCATGGATATCGATCAACCGTCGCGGAACTGTGGCATACGTTGAGGTTATTGAGAGCGAAAACGTTGGAATCAGCGAGCAAACCCTTCCGCAATACTCAAATATTGTCGCTGAGCGAGACGGAGTAATTGAGGAAATAACGGTTAAAAGCGGAGTTGCCGCAGTAAAGGTCGGCGACGTTGTCAGAAAGGGTGATATTCTTATATCCGGAGTTATGGAAAACGAGGCAGGAGTCAGCTTCTGCCGCGCAGAAGGCTCTGTGCGTGCTCAAAGTGTACTAAACGTAACGTCGGAGGTCTCAAGTGAAATAATAGAAAAGTATCCCTCGAAGCGTAAGCTCGCATATGCGCGGGTGGTAATATTTAATTTTTCAATAAATATTTTTAAAAACTATGGAAATCGCGAGAATAGTTGTGATATAATAGAAGAAATAAGGGAATTTGCGCTTTTCGATAAGTATAGGTTGCCCATAAGACTTGAGACCGCCTACTCGATCGAATACGGTGATGTGTCCCGCATACGCTCTGAGGATGAAATGATCCTTCTTGCAAAGCGAGAGCTTGACGGAAAGATATATTCGATGTTTAAGGATGCGGATGTTATCAGTCTCAGCACGAGCGGAGAATTTGGGGACGGTGTCTATTATCTTACTTCGCGAGTTGTGTATTCGACGGATATAGGCAAAGAGAGCGCAATTGAAATTAACTGAAAGGATGTTACAAGTGTCAGAAGCAATTGTAATGACTCAGTCAAACGAGGCTACCGCCTCACTCTTCGGAGCGTTTGACGCAAACATAAAGATAGTTGAGAACGCCTTTGGCGTCAGAGTCTCCAACAGAAATAGCGATCCCGACTCGGGCGACGCGATAGTTGTCAGCGGAGAAGCAGGGGACGTAAAGAGCGCTGTCAGGGTGCTTGAGTATCTCAAGAGAATGATAGGTGACGGAGAGACTCTCAGCGAGCAGAGTATAGAGTACGTTATCAGCGCCGTCAAGGACGGTCAGGACGATGGGCTCGAGGATTGCTCCAAGGACGTTATTTGCATCACAAACCGAGGCAAGCCCATCAAGGCTAAAACTATCGGACAGAAAAAATACATCAAGGCAATAAAATCGAATACCGTAGTCCTTGGACTCGGTCCCGCAGGTACGGGTAAGACCTTCCTTGCAGTAGCTATGGCGGTTGAGGCTCTGAGACAGAAGACGGTAAACCGCATAATTCTCACAAGACCCGCAGTTGAGGCAGGCGAGAGACTCGGATTCTTGCCCGGCGACCTTCAGAGCAAGATAGACCCCTATCTTCGTCCGCTTTACGACGCGCTCTTTGAGATGCTCGGTCCTGATAACTTCCAGAAGTATATGGAGCGCGGCACGATAGAGATAGCGCCCCTTGCATATATGCGAGGCAGAACGCTTGATGATTCCTTCATCATTCTTGACGAGGCGCAGAATACCACAGGCGAGCAGATGAAAATGTTCTTAACGCGTCTTGGATATAATTCCAAAGCGGTCGTTACGGGCGACCTCTCGCAGACCGACCTGCCAAGGGGAGTGAAGAGCGGTCTTTCCACCGCCGCGTCAATTCTTCAGAATATTGAGGGCATCGGAATCTTTGAGTTCTCCGAGCGCGACGTAGTAAGACACCACTTAGTCAGAAAGATTATCACCGCGTACGATAAGTACGAGAGAGAGCAGATAGAGAAAAAGCAGTGCAGATTTATTCAGGACTCCGGAAAGGACAGAAAATAATGAGAGACGTATATATAACCTTCACGGCAACCAGATATTTTGACGAATCATCTTATTACCTCAAGAGAGTTGTAAGAGAAGCGATCAAGGCAACACTCGATTACGAGGATTTTCCATATGATGCTGAGGTGTCCGTCACCTTCTGCGACAACGAGTATATAAGAGGTATTAATAAGGAATTCCGTAACGTAGACCGCCACACAGACGTGCTCTCATTCCCGATGTATGAGAACGGTGAATTCGATGAGGTCGAGTGCGCAAACGGCGCGGTTCTTGGAGACATCGTTATCTCTATCGAGAGAGCTAAGGAACAGGCCAAGGAGATAGGCAATACCTTCCACCACGAGATCGCCTTCCTCACCGTTCACTCTGTTCTTCATCTTCTGGGATACGACCACGAGCGTTCTCCCGAGGACGAGGAGGAGCAGTGCCAAAGACAGAGAGCCATCATCGAAAACGTAGATATTTAAAGGGAGATAAAAATGAAAAAGACTGCATTTATAGCAATAGTAGGTAGACCCAACGTTGGAAAGTCCACACTCCTTAACGCCATCATCGGTGAGAAGGTTGCGATAGTTTCCAAGAAGCCTCAAACAACAAGAAATAGAATAACCGGAATATATACCGAGGCAGATGATCAGTTTGTATTCTTTGACACCCCCGGTCTTCATAGCCCCAGAACCAAGCTTGGCGACTTTATGGTCAAGACCGCGTCACAGACTCTCGGCGGAGTTGACCACGCCATTCTTGTCGTTGAGGCAAGAGAGGAGGTCGGTGACATCGAGGCTCAGCTCATCTCCCGCTTCAAGTCCGACGGCATGCGTGCGATCCTCGTTGTAAACAAGACGGATATGGTCAGAGCCGCTAATATCGCAAAGACTATTCAGGCTTATGCCGATGCCTTTGATTTTGACGCGGTTATCCCGATTTCCGCTAAGACGGGCAAGGGTGTAGATATAGTTATCGACGAGTGCCGTCAGTTCCTCTCCGAGGGCGAATGGTTCTTCGACGAGGATATGATCACCGATCAGCCCGAGAGACAGATCGTTGCCGAGATAATCAGAGAGAAGCTCCTTCGCTCGCTTGATGAGGAGATCCCTCACGGCACAGCGGTCACTATTGAGGAGTGGACCGAGAAGCGCGGTGTCATTTCCATCAGAGCCGAGATCTACTGCGAGAAGGCCTCACACAAGGGCATTATTATAGGCAAGCGCGGCGCGCTTATCAAGCAGATAGGCACGCAGGCTCGCGCAGATGCCGAGCGTATGCTTGACGCCAAAGTGTTCCTCGACCTCTACGTAAGAGTCAAGGAGAATTGGCGCGAGAGCGATTTTAACATAAACAACTTCGGCTACCACGAAGAAAACTGATGCATACCGAGGTAAAGGGACTGGTCCTTCGGACGGTCGACTTAAAGGAATCGGACAGGCTTCTTACCATATTTACCGAGGAGCAGGGCATTGTTACCGCTCTTGCTAAAGGAGCTCGTTCGCTTAAAAGCAGAAAAATGTCCTCGACTCAGCAGTTTTGCTACTCGAGCTTTATCCTCTATGGACAGAGCGATAAGTATTGGGTAAAGGAGGCCTCGCTCATAGAGAGCTTCTTCGGCATCAGAAACAGTATAGAGGGGCTCGCCCTTGCCGCGTATATCGTAGAGTTGCTCGCGGACGTCGGCGTTGAGGACAAGGAGGTTGACCTTCTCAGACTCGCCCTTAACTCTCTTTACGCTATTTCCGAAGAAAAATACGATTTGAATAAGATAAAGGCCGTGTTTGAGATGCGCGCTATGTCCATTCTCGGATTTATGCCCGAGGTGCTCGCCTGTCACACCTGCGGGGGACGCGAAGGAGAATTCTTCTTCGATATTATGGCTGGAGCACTTGAGTGCTTCGACTGTCATAAGCGCTCGGTAGCATCTCACACAACGCTTTCAGAGGAGCACGAGGGACACGTAGTGTCCATACTCTCCGAGGGCGCGAAAACGGCTATGTGCTACGCTATATATTCGCCTCTTGAGAGAATGTTTTCATTTAATATATCCGACGAGGATATGGAACTGTTTGCCAAGGCGGCAGAGCGCTACGTGATAAACCATCTTGAGAGAAGCTATAAAACACTTGAATTTTACAATGAGGTAAAAAGATAAATGATCTTTACCGGCAAAACGCTTACAACACTTGAATACGACAAAATAATAGATATGCTCGTTGAATGTACGGCTACCGAGGGCGCAAAGGCTCGCGCTCGCGCGCTTATGCCTGTTGACGAGTATGATTTTGTCGTTGACAGACAGAATAAGACGGATGACGCTAAGAGGCTTATTAACGCCAAGGGCTATCCGTCCTTTTCTGCTCCCGAAAGTGTACCTGAGGCGGCTGACAGAGCCTATAAGGGCGGTATTCTTTCCCCGCGTGAGCTTCTTGACGTGGCGTCCATTCTTCGCTCCGCGCGCGGAATGCTCGACTATATTGATACCGATAAGCCATTCGAGACAACGCTCGACCCGATATTCAAAAGACTGATTGCAAACAGACCTCTTGAGGACCGTATAACACGCTCCATCATTTCGGAGGATCTTATAGCTGACGAGGCGAGCCCTGAGCTTGCTGACATCAGAAGAAAGATACGCAATGCCAACAATAAGATAAAGGAGACTCTCCAAGGATACATCGGCGGAGCAAAGCTCAAATACCTTCAGGATAACCTCGTAACAATGCGTAACGGCAGATACGTTGTACCCGTTAAAGCAGAGTACAGAAACGAGTTCAAGGGCTTGGTGCACGATACCTCCTCCTCGGGCGCAACGCTCTTCGTTGAGCCTATGGCGGTAGTTGACGCCAACAACGAGCTCAAGCGTCTTTCCAATGCAGAAACACAAGAGATCGAGCGCATACTCGCCTCGCTTTCCGCTGACGTTGCGGACATTTCCTCCGTGCTTACGCTTGATTACCACAATATAACCGAGATATCCTTCTACTTCGGCTGCGCAACTCTTGCTATGCAGATGAGAGCGGAGAAGCCGGAGATAACCAATGACAGAGTCCTTGAGCTCAAAAGAGCAAGACACCCCCTTATCCCCAAGGATACGGTCGTTCCCATCGACGTTTCCATCGGTAAGGACTTCGATACACTCATCATCACCGGTCCCAACACCGGCGGTAAGACCGTAACGCTCAAGACTATGGGACTTATGACTCTTATGACTCAGGCAGGCTTGCAGATTCCCGCGCTTGAGACCTCGAGAGTCGGTATATTCTCGGAGGTGCTTGTTGATATCGGTGACGAGCAGAGCATAGAGGCATCTCTCTCGACCTTCTCCTCGCATATGGTGACGGTCGTTGATATTCTCTCCAAGGTAGGCCCTCGCTCGCTTGCGCTCTTTGATGAGCTCGGCTCGGGCACAGACCCCGTAGAGGGCGCGGCTCTTGCCATCTCCATACTTGAGAAAACACAGAAGTGCGGCGCGCTCACCGCGTCTACTACGCACTACGCAGAGCTTAAGGCTTACGCCCTCGACACCCCGAGAGTGCAGAATGCCTCCTGCGAATTTGACATAGAAACCCTGCGCCCGACCTACCGACTTATCGTTGGTACCCCTGGCCGCTCCAACGCCTTTGCCATCTCCGAGAAGCTCGGTATATCCGATGAGATAATCGAGAGAGCTGAGCAGCTTATCAAGAACGAGGATAAGCGCTTTGAGAACGTTATCGAGCGTCTTGACAGCGACAGAATTGAGATGGAGCGTCATAAGACCGAGGCTGAGAGAATGCGCTCTGAGTACGAGTCGTTCAAGCAGAGGGCGGAATCCGAGCTCGAGGATAAAATATCTAAGAGTGAGTCGGAAATTCAGAAAATGGTACAAAAAGCTCGGCAGATTTTAGATAGTGCCAGAGCATCAAGTGAGTTTATCTTCCAACAGCTTGAGGATATCCGCAAGCAGGAGAACAAGGATAAGCGCGATGAAATGGCACAGCGTGCCCGCGAGGAGGTAAGAAAACGCCTTCGCGAAAGCGAGAAGCTCTCCCTCGGAATTGACGTCCGCGAGGTCTCGCTTGAGGAGGAATACACACTACCGCGTCCGCTTAAGATTGGTGATAAGGTCTACCTTGTTACCGTCGGCAAGGAGGGCGTAGTTACCGCTCTGAAGGACAAAAACGGGCTTGTTGCGGTCACCGCTGGAATACTCAAAACCAAGGTCAGCGAGGATAAGCTCAGACTCATCGAGGGCGACGTTAAATTCAGACGCAAGGACGATCCCAAGCCCAAGGTCAGCGAGGGTAAGGTAAAGAAATCCATAGTCTCGACATTCAAGCCCGAGGTCGACGTCCGCGGCATGATAGGTGAAGATGCTTGGTTCGTCGTAGACAAATATCTCGACGATGCGATACTCGCAGGCATTAGTACTGTAAGAATAATCCACGGAAAGGGTACGGGCGCTCTCCGCGCCGCACTGTGGAGATACTTCAAGTCGGATAAGCGAATCAAGAGCTACCGTCACGGTGAGTACGGTGAGGGTGACGCAGGCGTTACCGTAATAGAATTCAAAAAGTAAAAGGATTGGAGAAAAATATGAATTTTCAGCCTTTAAAGGATTTTATGGATAATTATATCCCAATGCTCGGTGTCCCCGGCACGGATATAGTCATATACAAGGATCACGATGAGATTTTCCGTTATCAGAGCGGCTATGACAATATAACCGAGGGCACACCCGTGCGCCCCGACGCGCTCTACTATATGTATTCCTGCACTAAGGTTGCAACCTGCGTTGCGGCAACTCAGCTCATCGAACGCGGTGAGATACTTGCTACGGACCCCGTCTACGCATATTTTCCCGAGTTTGCGGACATTAAGGTAAGACACGTGCGTCCCGACGGCAAGGTAGAGATCAAGCCTGTGAAGAACGTGCTCAAGATCGAGCATCTTCTTACAATGACCGGCGGTCTTGACTACAATCTTCAGCGCCCCGGTATTCTTCGTACAATAGAGAGAACCGGCGGAAAAGCGCCCACTCTTGAGATAGTTAAGGCTCTTGCGGAGGATCCCTTCGACTTTGAGCCGGGCACCAAGTATCAGTACAGCCTTTGCCTCGACGTTATAGGCGGACTTGTTGAGCTTGTCAGCGGTATGTCGCTTGGTGATTATTTCAAGGAAAATATCTTTGAGCCTCTTGGTATGGATGAGACCTCGTTTGATCTTACCGAAGAGAGACTTGCAAGACTCGCTACGCAGTATCAGTTTAACGCTCTTACAGGTCAGCGCGAGGAGCTCCCGAAGGACTATAATCCCTTCGTCTTTGGTACGGAGTACCACAGCGGCGGCGCAGGACTTATCTCCAGCGTAAAGGATCAGATACTCCTTGCAGATGCTCTTACTCACTACGGAGTTGGTAAGAACGGCAATCGCATACTTTCCAAGGCGGGTGTCGAGCTTATGAGCGCAAATCATCTTCCCGAGGAGATCATTTCCGACTTCAAGAAGGGAACTATCCTTCAGGCTGTCGGCTACGGTTACGGCTACGGCGTGAGAACAAATCTTGACCCCGCTATGGGTGGCAACCTTTCTCCCGTTGGCGAGTTTGGTTGGGACGGCGCTCGCGGATCATATTTCTCATGCGATCCCAAGAATAAGATCGCCTTCTTCTACGCTGAGCATATGGGCGGCCTCCATCCTGTCATTCTCCCCAGACTCCGCAACGTCGTTTATTCCTGCCTTGGTGAGTAATTATGAAGCGCATTAAGCTTGAGAGCTCCGCCTCTCGCGATGAGCTCCTTGATATCATAAAGAACTCCGAGCTTGTCAACGATAGGGTGAAGTTTGATGAAAATAATGGCAAGCCTCTCATTCACGTAAAGGAGAAGGGCGAGCGGATAAAGATCAAGTGTGAGATGGTCGGCGGACCTACAAAGGACAACGGATTCCTTGAGGGTACCTACTTTGTAGGTAAGATCACCGAAAATGACGGCAAGACCCGCCTTAGCGGCGTAATCCTTACCGCACCGATATACCATACGCTTTTAGCACTGTTGCTCGTATTCTACGTCTATCGCTGCATCTCCCTCGGCGCATTTAACCCCGTTCCGCTTATACTTCTCGTATTCAGCATTTTTATGTTCCGAGGCGAGTTTGAAAAGCAGGGAACTATCGAGCGTTATCTAAACCGCGCCTTCAGAAGAGCGGAGCAAAGTACACGATAAATTAATAAGCGTTATAGAGGCAGTTTTTTTGAAAAACATATTGATTTTTCATGAAACATATGCTATAATACATAGCGTTGACCAAGGTCAGCGCACCATGCCGGTATGGTGGAATTGGCAGACGCGTCGGACTCAAAATCCGAAGGTAGCAATACCGTGTCGGTTCGACCCCGACTACCGGCACCAAAAATCCAACTCTCGCGAGTTGGATTTTTTCTTTTGTGCCGATGTTTATTGTCAATATTTGTACGTATTTGCTTTTTGTGCTTGTTTTTACACGTAAAAAAACTTGACATCGGCATATAAATTTTAAATATATATTGTATTTTTCTGAATTTTATGCTACAATATATCCGTATAACCGTGTTTACAAGGAGGTGCCATGTCCGAGGATATGATTTTTCCCGTCAGCGAGACGGTCTTATCAAATCTCGAGAGACTCTCACGTGAAGAGAGCATTATAAGCGAGCAGCGCCTTCTTGAGCTTTACGACATCGCGCTTCCTATGGTCAAGGCATCACTTGAGCTTCTTGACGAAGGTCTTGAGAGCTACGAGATGCTTTCTGTCCTCTCAGAGGGATTATCGTTTGGTGATTACTCTCTGTCCGATGATACAACTCCCGTGTTTCGCCTGAAGGTGGCAAAGAGCCTTGGTGCGTTATCACGGACTGATAAGGCGATTTTCACCGAGCTTTATGCCGAGGGGCTTGCCGATTTGGGACGCCCCCTGACCGAGCGTGATTTTTTACCGAGCTCACCGGGAGCCGAGACCTTCACCTACGTCCGTAATAGCTTTTCAGACGAGGCTTACGACGTATTTTCACAGGATTATTCAGATCCCAAGGTGAAGTATTCCGGTAGCTTCAAGGAATGTGCGCAGGCGGTTTCGGGCGGCGACATTACCTACTGTCTTCTTCCTCTTGAGGAAAAGGGCGGAGCAAGACTCCCCACCGTGTCGGAGATAATCTTCAGAAATGACTTCAAGATAAATTCCGTTATCCCCGTATTCGGACCGGACGGAAATGCTGATATGAAGTACGCGCTTGTTTCCAAGAGCTTCACGGTCCCCGAGAGAAGGAAGGACGATGACCTCTACCTCGAGATAAGGATAGGCGTGGGAGCAGACTCCGCGCTTGCCGAGGTATTCGGCGCGGTTGACTATTTTGGTATGAGCGTCTACCGTGTAAACACCGTCACCTTTGACACCGAAGGTGAGGAGGAGACCTATTTCTCCGTCGTAATAAAGGACGGAGGCGGCAGCTTTGCGCCTCTTTTAACCTACTTCACGTTATTTTTACGGGATTTCGTACCCGTTGGTATATACAAAAACTTAGAGTAAGAAAGGAATACAGAAAAATGAAAAAGCATATTGAATACAAGACAAAGGGCACCTGCGCAAGAGCAGTAGTAGTTGACGTTGAGGACGGCATTATCACTGACTGCGCATTCGTTGGCGGTTGCTCGGGCAACACTCAGGGCGTTGCATCTCTCGTTATCGGCATGAAGGCCGAGGATGCGGTAGCAAAGATCAAGGGTATCAAGTGCGGTATGAAGTCCACCTCTTGCCCTGATCAGCTTGCTCTCGCGCTTGAGGAGCTCACCAAGGCATAATTATAATAATTAATACATAAACGGAGGAACTTCGCGATGAAAAATTATCAGATCGAATTTGACAAATGGTTAGCATCCGACAAGCTTAGTCCCGAGGAGAGAGCAGAGCTTCTCTCTATTCAGAATGACGAGGAGACCAAGGAGCTTCGCTTCGGCGCGTCCATGGACTTCGGTACGGCAGGTCTTCGTTCCACTATGTATATGGGTATCGGTTGTATGAACCGCTTTACCGTAGCTCACACCACTCGCGGTATCGCGGCTCTTATTAAGGCTGAGGGCGGTGAGTCCCGCGGCGTTGCTATCGCATACGACTCCCGTAATCACTCTGAGGAATTTGCTCGCGTGAGCGCGTGCGTTCTTGCGGGCGCAGGCATCAAGTCCTATATCTTTAACGGACTTCGTCCCACCCCCGAGCTTTCCTATGCGGTAAGAGAGACCGGCGCTCTTGCGGGTATCAATATCACCGCATCTCACAACCCCAAGGAATATAACGGCTACAAGGCATATTGGGAGGACGGCGCTCAGCTCGCTCCCGAGCACGCAAGCGTAGTTGCAAATGAGAGAAATAAGTTTGATCCGCTTGATACCGACGGTATCGCAGACTTTGACGAGGCTGTAAAGAGCGGACTTATCACCGTTCTCGACGAGAAATTCGACGAGAAGTATCTTGACGAGGTAGTAGCCACCGCTATCAACCCCGACCTTGTCAGCGAGGTTGCAGATACTCTCAAGGTAGTGTACACACCTCTTCACGGCGCAGGCTATAAGCTTGTTCCCGAGGTGTTCAAGAGAATAGGTCTTAAGCACCTTTATACCGTTGACAGCCAGATGACTCCCGACGGTAATTTCCCGACCGTAAAGAAGCCCAATCCCGAGTATCCCGACGTTTTCACAGACGGTATCGAGATTGCCAACAGGGTAGGCTCCGACATCGTTATCGCTACCGACCCCGACTCCGACAGAGTAGGCGTTATGACCAGAACTAAGTCGGGAGAGTTCGTTACCATCTCGGGTAACCAGATGGGCGCGCTCCTTCTTGACTATGCTATCTCTCAGAGAAAGCTCCTCGGCAAGCTTCCCGAGTACGCATACTGCGTAAAGAGCATCGTTTCTACGGATATGGCATATAAAATAGCCGAGAGTAACGGAATCAAGCTTCACGACGTTCTCACCGGCTTCAAGTTTATCGGCGAGACCATCAAGAATTATGAGAAGGTTGGCAAGGCAGACGGCTTCGTTCTCGGCTTTGAGGAGAGCTACGGCTACCTCCTTGGAACCTATGCAAGAGATAAGGACGCGGTTGAGGGCTCTATGATGATCCTCGAGATGACCGCTTACTACAAGAAGCAGAATATGACTCTTTCCGACGCGCTTGAGGCTCTGTATGAGAAGTATGGCGTATACGGTGAGAAAGTTATCGATATTTATATGGAAGGTCTTGACGGCATCGAGAAGAGAAGACGTATTATGCAGTCTCTTCGTGATAACGCTCCCGTATCTATCGGCGGTGTTGCAGTTGCTAAGGTCGGCGACTACAAGAAGGGAACGGTTCTTACCGTTGCTACGGGTGAGGAAGTAAGCACCGGTCAGCCCGCCTCCGACGTTCTTTATTACACACTTGAGAACGAGGATAAGATCATAGTCCGTCCCTCCGGCACCGAGCCTAAGATCAAGATCTACATTCTCGCTCACGACAGCGATAAGGACTCGCTTAACAAGAAGACCGAGCTTTACGCAACAGATTCCAGAAAGATGACAGAGGTTTAATACCTCCATAGGACGACAAAAGTGACAGAAAAGCAAAAGCATATAAGAAATTTCTCAATTATTGCTCATATCGACCACGGTAAGTCTACGCTCGCCGACCGTATTCTCGAGAAGACCAAGACCGTCGCCTCCCGCGACATGGAGTCTCAGATACTCGATAATATGGATCTTGAGCGCGAGCGCGGAATTACCATCAAGGCAAGAGCGGTAAAGCTTAATTACAGAGCCTCCGACGGTGAGGATTACGTATATAACCTTATCGACACCCCCGGCCACGTTGACTTCGGCTACGAGGTCTCCCGCTCGCTTCAGGCGTGTGAGGGAGCACTCCTCGTTGTTGACGCGACTCAGGGCGTTGAGGCGCAGACTCTTGCCAACGCTTATCTTGCGGTTGACAATAATCTTGAGATTCTTCCCGTAATTAACAAAATAGACCTCGCGTCCGCTGATATTGAGGGCGCAAGACGAGAGATAGAGGACATTATCGGTATTCCCGCAGAGGGCTGTCCCGCCGTTTCCGCAAAGAACGGCATCAACATCGAGGACGTCCTTGAGAAGATAGTTACCGATATCCCCGCACCCGTCGGAGACCCCGAGGCTCCCCTTAAGGCGCTTATTTTCGACTCCCACTATGACTCCTATCTCGGAGTAGTGGTTTATATCCGTCTCTTTGACGGTACTATTCGCGCTGGTGACAGAATTCGTCTTATGGCGAGAGGCACCGAGTTCGACGTAGTCGAGGTAGGTACAATGGAGCCCTTCGGACTTGCAAAGTGTGAGTCCTTGAGCGCAGGTGAGGTTGGATATATCACCGCTTCCATCAAGACGGTTGGCGACACTCGTGTCGGTGACACGGTTACGACTGCGGTTGGAGGAGCAACAGAGCCTCTCCCCGGCTTCCGTGACGTGCATCCTATGGTTTACTCGGGTATTTATCCCGCGGACGGTGCAAGATACGGAGATCTTCGTGACGCTCTCGAGAAGCTTCAGCTCAACGATGCTTCGCTCGTTTTTGAGCCCGAGACCTCGGTTGCGCTCGGCTTCGGCTTCAGATGCGGATTCCTCGGACTTCTCCATATGGAGATTATCGAGGAGAGACTTGAGAGAGAGTTTAATCTCGACCTCATCACTACCGCACCCTCGGTTATTTACAAGGTAAAGCTTAAGAATGGTGAGACCGTAATGGTCGACAACCCCTCTATGTTCCCGACACCCGACGAGATAGATACCTCCTACGAGCCTATTATGAAGGCTACTGTAATAACTCCTACGGAGTTCGTCGGCGGCATTATGGACCTTTGTCAGGACAGACGAGGTGTGTTTGTGGATATGAAATATCTCGACACCGAGAGAGTAGAGCTTCATTATCAGCTTCCTCTCAACGAGATCATATACGACTTCTTTGACGCTCTTAAGAGCCGCTCCAAGGGATATGCGTCTCTTGACTACGAGCTCCACGGCTACGAGGCATCTAAGCTTGTTAAGCTTGACTTTATGCTTAACGGCGAGGTAGTCGACGCTCTTTCCTTCATCGTATTCGAGGACAGAGCCTACGGTAGAGCGAGAAAGATAGCAGAGAAGCTTAAGGAAAATATTCCGCGTCAGCTCTTTGAGATTCCCATTCAGGCGGCAATTGGCTCTAAGATCATCGCCAGAGAGACCGTTAAGGCTATGCGTAAGGACGTACTTGCAAAGTGCTACGGCGGTGATATTACC
>CAZUQN010000034.1:0-16288 GCA_964622425.1 uncultured Ruminococcus sp. | reverse complement strand
AGAGCTTCTCGAGATTCATCATCTTCTGGAGCTTGGTGTCCGCTTCTGCATCGCTGTTATTCGTTACCTCACCTACTACGCCTTTCTTGGCATCGATAAGGGTTAAGGTCAGCTTAGTATTTCCGTCGTGGAGGGCGAAGAGCTCGCTCGAGCCGTTTATCTTCTTAGCGAACTTGATTCGAGCGTTACTGTTGCTGAACTCACTGCCTGACTCGGAGAGCGCGTTATCTATATCCTGCCACTCGCCGTAACTGTCGAGGGTATGTACGGGGTAATTGTACTGAGCGGCGAGGTATGTTCCGTCCTCTAAGTGGAAGTGCTTTACGCTTTCTTCTCTTAGGGAAACGTCCTCAAAGAGTACACCCGTGGGTTGTGAAGTACTTGCAGAACCTGCAGAGCTCGATGAGGCATCAACCTCGGAGATGGTCTCATCCGAGCCGTCCAAAAGCTCCGCGGCTTTGGTATATATGGTAGATGGTATTACGTAGAATACCAGAATCAACGAAAGGACGAAGGAAAGAATCTTGGTCATCGCGCGATTGCGCCGCATAAATCTAAAAAGTGATTGTAAACGTTGTTTCATTTTAATTTCCTCCTATTTTGGTTTTAGATCTTAAAGATATGACTTCAAACTAAATTCTGCATTGGCGTATACCTCCCGTAAAAGTTCTTCTATATATAAAAACAATAAAAATAGCAAAAATTGTGCCGAAAGAGCATCATGTTTACAGAAAGTTAACAAAAGCACCCTCCGAAGAAGGTGCTTTCGCTATTTTCTTAGTTTTTCACAGTTATTTCATCGGTACATACGTCTGCGCTTCCACCGTTGCCTTCTACGGTAACCTCAAAGGTGCAACGGTATGTACCGCTGCCAACGTCCTTTGTGAATTCAAAAGTTTCCGTAGCATTAGTAGAAGAAGCAGTCCACTCATCTACGTCACTCCACCAAAGGCCAAATAACCCTTTTTTCTCAAGTGCAACATTAACCGTTATTCGAGACGTTATATTATCGTATCCTTTAACAAGTATATATGCAATAGCCAAATCGTCTTGTACTTTAAAAGAACACTCAACATTGATCGCATTATTGAGGCGAGGTTCAACCGCATATTCTTCCGCCGAAACAACAATATTTAATCCGAAGCTTAAAAGAAGACAAAGCACTATAACAAAAGAAATCTTTTTCATTTTTTCACCTCCTTTCGCATACATTATATATTTTTAATAACAACAAAATTGTCGAAAATTGTGCCGAAAAATGAAAATTTAATAAAATTTAATATTTAACAAAATCATTGATTTTAATAAATAAATATTATATAATCTATACAATGAGATTACTAAAAAAGAATGGAGATGATAAAAATTGTTATCGTTATATCTCGCTATGATCGATACAAAAGACGAGAAAACGCGATTTGAAAGAATATATAATAAATATCGAGATTCTCTGATCAGGTATGCAATCACCATCTTGGATAACGAGGATGCAGCAATTGATGCTGTTCACGCGGCTCTGGTCTCAATTGCAAAGAATATAAAGTCTCTTCCCGATGAAACAGATAAAGATGGCGAAAAATCATATATTTACATAGTGGTAAAAAACGCATCAATCAACGAATTAAAGAAATTAAAAAGAACTGTTGGTATCGATTATAACGTAGAGGTATCTCAGCTTACTGATACATCCTCTCCTTCCGACAAACTGCTGACAGAGGATAGAATGAAGACGATCGCTAACTACATAACAAAGCTACCCCAAGAATATCACGATACTCTTGCTCTATATTTCTTCCACGAGTTAAATTGTAAAGAAATATCCGAAGCTCTTGGTACAAATATCAATACCGTCAGAGCAAGAGTAAGACGAGGAAGGATCATGCTGGAAGAGAGGGTAAGAAAAAATGACTAAGGACGAATTAAAACTAATAAAAGACGCCTTCAGATTAGTCATAACCGAAGAAAATAAAGCTACCGACAAAGTTATATCGTCCTCTTCCGTACCATCTGAAAGAATTTATCGAAGATGCGATGAGAAGGCCAGAGAAATAATTGATGAGCGAAAAAAGAGTCTGCCAACAAGAAAGATTCTGACCGTTCTTATAGCCGCAACCTTGATTATTTCTTTACTTGCGGTGGTTACCTATGCCGCAAGAGATAAGATAGGCGGATTTTTTGTAGATTTCTTTGAGAAATATGCGAAGCTAACATCCCAAAATACAGGAGATAACAACTATAGCCCCTCGGACGTATCGATTACATATCTGCCTGAGGATTATAACGAGACAAGAAAAAATATAGGTATTGCAAGCGCACTTTATGAATGGAAAAACAACGATAATACTATTTCTCTTCAATTCGGAACATTCTCTGACGGTTCCCAAGCTGTTGACACCGAAAATTCAGAGAATACCATAGTAGAGGTGGGTGATCTTACCGTATTCAGAACTGAAAAGTATGGGCAAATCAGCGCAACGTGGACCGATGAAAAAATGGTATATATTCTCTCCGCAACCGGCGTCGAGTGGGATGAGATGGTAAAGATCATTGAAGGAATAAAGGTTGAAGAATAAATAATAAAAAACACGATGAGCATCCGTTTTTGGGCGGAAAGGTTCATCGTGTTCTTTTTATGAAGTTTGGGTAAAACCAAGTGAAGTTGCGCTATGCGCACCATGAATTGAAACAAAGTTTCATGATTTGACGGCAAGCCGTTATGATTTCTCGCGCTTCGCGCTCCATGAATTGAATTGCAACCTTCAAATGCGCATCAGCGCAATTCATGCCATAGGCAATTCATGACACGGAGTGTCAATTAATGCAACCTGATGCAATTCATTGCGCGTAACAACGCGCTTACAGATTATAATACTTATCAAACTCTGCGGGGTGAGGAATCTTGGACATCTCGATGCACTCTGCTCTCTTAGTCTTGATAAGATTCTTAATAAGCTCCTCGGGGAATACGCCGCCCGCGGTGAGGTAGTCGTGGTCAGCCTCGAGCGCGTCGAGCGCGTCCTCAAGTCTTGTGGGAAGGTGGCTGAGCTTTGCCTTCTCCTCATCGGAGAGGTGGTAGAGGTTCATATCGTAGGGACCCCAGCCGTTTGCGTGGGGATCGATCTTGTTCTTGATACCGTCGAGACCTGCCATAAGGATTGCCGCGTAGCAGAAGTAGGGGTTGCAGGTAGCGTCGGGGTTACGGAGCTCAAAGCGGCGCTTGTCAGGGCTCTTTGCATATGCGGGGATACGGATAACCGCGCTTCTGTTGGACGTTGCGTAGCCAACGGTAACGGGAGCCTCAAAACCGGGTACAAGACGCTTGAATGAGTTGGTCGAGGGGTTGGTGATAGCGCAGAGAGAGTTGATGTGCTTAAGAAGTCCGCCCATAAAGTAGTGCGCGGTCTCGGAGAGGTGAGCGTAGCCGTTATCGTCGGAGAATACGGGCACACCGTCCTTGAGAAGGAGCATATGCACGTGCATACCGCTGCCTGCCTCGCCGTATACGGGCTTGGGCATAAAGGTTGCGCTCTTGCCATACTTGAGTGCAGTATTGTGAATGATGTACTTGATCATCATAGTGTTGTCTGCCATCTCGGACATCTTGCCGAGCTGAGGCTCGATCTCGTACTGACCGGATGCGGCAACCTCGGGGTGATGGTAGTTGATCTCAATACCTGCGTCGAGCATATGCATTACCATCTCGCTACGGCACTCGTAAGAGGTGTCAAAGGGCTTTGCGATATGGTAGTTCTTCTGCTTGGGAACTACAACGCCGAGACCTTCGGTCGCGCTGTTCCAATAGGACTGCTTCGCGTCGATGGAGTGGCCGATCTCGCTGCCGCTTACCTGCCATGCTACGTTGTCGAAGAGGTAGAACTCAAACTCGGGGAGAATGAGCATAGTATCCGCGATGCCGAGGTCCTGCATATACTTCTCAGCGGCGAGAACGATGTTTCTCGGATACTGAGGCAGGGGTCTGTTCTCGGGGGTGTCGATGATCATCGCGTTACCCGTCATAGTGAGGGTGGGAATGGTGCAGAAGGGGTCAAGCATTGCGGTATCGGGATCGGGAATGAATACCATATCGCTCTTCTCTACGACTGCATAGCCGTAGTTGGAAGCGTCGAAGCCGATGCCGTACTTCATAGTCTCCTCGGAGAAGTTCTCCGCGGGAATGGTCACGTGACGGTACTGACCGTTGATGTCAACCATCTTGAAGTCGACCATTTTTATGTTATGCTCTTTGATAAGAGCAATTATATCCTGTACGTTTTTTGACATAAAGTCCTCCAAAAATTATTATCCTGTACATTATACCATCAGTAAAGAATAATGTCAAGTATAATATTTATGCCACAACGTCATAGCCGGCATCGGTTATTGCGGCACGGCACTCGGCGGTAACGTCCGCGGTGAGCACGAGCTCGACTGCGCCCTTTTCGTGGCTGGGGGTTGCGGATACAACGCCCGCGATAGCCTCGCACGCCTTCTTTACTCTCGCCTCACAGTGGGGGCACATCATTCCTTCTACCTTAATCGTTACGTTCATTTCATTATTCTCCTTGTTTTCTGTATTTTCTTCTGTTGTATTTACGCTCATTTCTACGGAATTATCCCCGTTTTCTTCACACGGTACGGGGGTAACGATCAGTTTCTTTGGCTTCCAGAGGTTGAGTCTTAAGGCGTTAGTCACGACCGAGAAGCTCGAAAGACTCATCATTGCTGCGCCTATCATGGGACTTAAGGAAAGGCCGAAAAGACCCGCCGCGAGAGGTATGCCGATGCAGTTGTAGGCAAACGCCCAGAAGAGATTCTGTCTGATATTCCTGAGCGTTGCTCTGCCTATGCCGATAGCGTATGCTACCTCAAGAGTGCCCTTGCCCATAAGTACGACGTCTGCTGAATCTATCGCTATATCCGTGCCGCGGCCTATCGCCATACCGACGTCGGCGCGGGTCAGGGCGGGTGCGTCGTTGATGCCATCGCCAACCATACATACCTTGCCCTCCTCGGAGAGCTTGCGAATGACCGCCTCCTTGCCGTCGGGAAGGACTCCGGCGATAACCTCGTCTATACCCGCTACTGCGGCTACCGCCCTAGCGGTGCGCTCGTTGTCACCCGAGAGCATTACCACGCGGATACCCATATCCTTAAGGTATGCGACACTCTCGCGGGCGTCCGCCTTAAGCGTATCAGAGAGCGCGATTGCGCCGATATATTTTCCGTTAAGTATAAAGGCAAGGGGTGTTTTGCCCTCGCCCGAGAGCTTCTCGCCAAGGGCTGTGGGTATACCATCGCAGAGCTCGGCTGCGGCGGTAAAGCTGAGGCCGCGCGCCTCTTTTTCATCTATTTTTCCATACACGCCCCTACCCGTCTCGGATTTGAAGTCGGAAAGCTCGGGAGCCTCTACACCCTTTTCCTCGGCGTAAGAGACTACCGCGCGAGCTAAGGGGTGCTCACTCTTTTTCTCAAGCGAGAGAGCTACCGAGACCAGCTCCGCCTCGGATACTCCCAGAGCGGGAATAACGTCGGTGACACGCGGCTCACCAAGGGTGAGTGTGCCGGTCTTATCAAGGACGACTGTCCTTACCCTGCCCGCCTCCTCAAGAGCTGCTGCAGTCTTGAAGAGCACACCGCGGCGCGCGCCGACACCCGAGCCGACCATAATAGCCACGGGGGTGGCAAGACCGAGGGCGCAGGGGCAGCTGATAACGAGGACGGAGATGGCGCGTGCTATCGCGTAGCCGAAGTCAGCCTTAGCTATAAGCCAACCGATGAGGGTAACGAGCGAGATAGCCATAACCGTCGGCACGAATACCGCCGAGACCTTATCCGCGAGCTTTGCAATAGGCGCCTTGGAGCCGGAGGCATCCTTAACCATTTTGATTATATTTGCGAGCACGGTGCCCTCGCCTACCTTGGTAGCGCGGACCGTGATAAAGCCTGATTTGTTTATGCTTCCGCCATAGACCGAATCGCAGGGTAAAACGTCACGGGGTATGCTCTCGCCCGTGAGCATGGACTCATCGATAGCAGAGGAGCCCGAGATAATCTCACCGTCGGTGGGAATGCTCTCGCCGGGGCGAACTATGAATACGTCGCCGACCTTTACGTCATCGACCGAAACAACCTTCTCCGCGCCATCGACGAGGAGCGTTGCGTATTTTCCCTTGAGGCTGATAAGCCCCTTCAGGGCGTCTGTGGTCTTTCCCTTAGCGCGTGACTCAAGCATCTTGCCGAGGGTGATGAGCGCGAGTATCATCGCCGCGGACTCAAAGTAGAGCTCGTGAAGATACTTACTGCCGTCGCCGCCTGCGAGCATATTGTAGCTCATCGCGATAAGCATAGCAAAGCTGTAACCAAACGATGCGAGCGAGCCAAGGGATACGAGCGTATCCATATTCGGAGCTCTGTTAATAAGTCCCTTAAAGCCGCTTATGAAGAAGCGCTGATTTATAACCATAACAACCGCCGCAATAAGCATCTGGATAAGTCCGTTTGCCATAGCGTTGTGTCCGAATGGGCTCGGAAGACCGATCATATGCCCCATCGAGAAGTACATCAGGATAAGCACGAGACCGAGCGAAGAAAACAGTCTTACCAAAAGCGCACGTGTGGCGGTGTCGGACACCTTCTCCATCTTGGGAGACTCGCCTAAGCTCTCTGACGTAGCGCCGTAGCCTGCCGCAGTGACAGCGTCGATTACCGCCTCGCGCGAGGCTTCGCCCTCGACAGACATGTCACCGGTCAGAAGGTTGACCGAGCAGCTCTTTACTCCCTGCACGCCCCTGACCGCCTTCTCAACCCTCGCTGAGCAAGCGGCACAGCTCATACCTGTAACCTTATATTTTTTCATCATTTCATAAACCTCGAGATGACGTCGACCAACTCGTCGAGCACCTCATCCTTTCCCGCCAGCACGTCATCCTTGACGCAGGTCTTTACGTGACTCTCTAGGAGAGCCTTTGAGAAGGAGGTGAGAGCGGACGATATTGCCTGCACCTGAGTGAGCACGTCAACGCAGTAAGCATCGCGCTCGATCATTCCCTCTATTCCCCTGACCTGCCCTTCAATACGGCGGAGTCTGTTGATAAGCGTCTTTCTTTCCTCGTCCGCGCGGCACTTATTCGCGTGACACATAGGACAAGAAGCGGTATTCATATTCTTTTCCATATAATCTCCTCAAAATACGGTTTACGCTTATATTATATACCCCCTAGGGGTATTTGTCAACCCTTTTCGCCCCTTTCCATAAATTATTCATTATTCACCATTCATCATTCATTATTCATCAAATCTGCAAACCTCTTCGCTACGCATATAAACCAAACAAAAAACGGGCAAGTCCACATTTTAGTGTGAATTTGCCCATTATTATTTACAATTTAACCAAATTTTACAGTTAACTCCTGGTTGTACGGCTTAGACACTATCGCATATGCATTATACTTATCCTTCACCGTCACGTCATCAAGGTACGTGTCAAGCGATACGGAATAAACGTAGCTTGACGCCTTCTCGTAGAAGTCACCGAAGAAATGCGCAAGGCCTATTCGTCCGTACGCGCCCGCCTCGAGCTCACACTTATAGATAAAGCAAACGCCTATATCTACCTCGCACTCGGCATAGTGGCCGACCTCCGTAGTGAGCGCAAGTCTTACCACCTCGGGGGCGTCTGCGGCAAATTCTTGGGTATAAGATGAGTCAGCTGAGAAGTAGTAGCCCTCGGTATCGTTTATGCTACCGGTGGAATAATCGTTTTTCACAAACTGATCAAAGGCTTCTTCATTCATTCCCTCTGCGGCAAGATCATTCTCGGTGTTATAAATCAGAGTACGTATATACTCGATCTTTTCCTGTATCTTAGCCTTTGTAGCATCGTCAAACTCGGAATATACCTGCTCCCCCGTCTCGGGATCGGTGGCATACTCTCCCTCGGTGCGGATAAACATCAGCTTTACCCTCGAGTAAGCGCTCTCAAAGTACGCCTCGCACTCTGCGGAGAAGCCGCCCGACTCAAGAGCCGCGCCGTCAAAGCCGAAGATAACAGACTCTGCCATCTCATACTTGTAGAGCATCTCAGCCGCCCTCTTGAAGTCACGGTAGGTGAAGCCCATCTCCTTAGCCATCTCGTTGAAGGTATCTGTGTCACCGCCCGCTCTGTATTCGAGCACCTCGTCGACAGCCTTCTCTATAACCGCCTTATCGTCCTTTGTAAGGCGTGTATTTCTATCAAAGAGGTAGCTTCCCACGATAACGCGGCAGAGATATTTCTCTGTGCCCTCTGCAAGCAAGTCACCGTAGGTTTTGCCCTCCTCTGCCTCACGCTCCCAGAAGAATTCGGAATCATAGCAATCTATCCCGCTTCTTCTCAGCGCTTTCATAAAATCATACTTATACGAGGTGGCAAGATAGCTTGCCGCTCCGTCGTTAAGATACACGTTTTTATACTTCATAACCGCGCCTGCGTTTTTTGCAATTCCTATCGCGCCGAAGATGATACCGACAAGCAGTATGCATCCGAGGAAGGCGGCAGTGAATATCAAGAATACTTTTTTAGACCTCTCGGAGCTTGATAAAGCCCCCTTGGTCTTCTTATTCTTTTCCATACTGTTTTCCTTTGATTTTTATTGTTTTTGGACGTTTAGCCAATGTAGGCTTAAGCCCTACACGTCTTAAGCCGTGCTCGTATACTGCTATGTTTACCCCATAGGCGTGTGAGTTTTCAGGCCTTTTCGTCCTCGTTATTACTCTCCATAACCTCGACGTATTCCGTCATAATCTTAGCCGCGACGGCGGTCGGGTCCTCATCTTTTCGGAGACGATAAACTATGAGGGGTGAGCCAAGACCGACGAAGGAGAGCGAGCGGTTGGTGGCAAAGAGCTCAGACCACACCGCAAGGTCGGGGCGCTCGGTAACGAAGGTAAGCTTAAGTCCCGAGTGCTCTATTTTCTTTATCCTTGCGCGCTCGGCAAGAGCCTTGGCAAGAGCAACGTCCATAAGTCTCTCAACCGTCTTTGGCACGTCACCGAAGCGGTCTGCAAACTCATCGTAGAGGTCGTCCCTCTCCTCCCTGGTTTCAATGAAGGAGATCTTCTTGTACATCTCCATTCTCGCCGCGGAGGACTTGATGTAATACTCGGGAATATGAGCCGAGACGGATATGACTATCTGCGACTCAAAGCGCTCTGCCGCAGGGTCTCCGCGCTCCTCGAGGACTGCCTCGTTTAGGAGCTTAACGTAGAGGTCGTAGCCGACGCTCTCGATGTAGCCGTGCTGCTCTGCGCCGAGCAGATTTCCCGCTCCGCGTATCTCAAGGTCACGCAGCGCTATCTTGAAGCCAGCGCCAAACTCCGCAAACTCCTTGATCGCCTCAAGACGCTTTTCCGCAACCTCGTTTAGGTGCTTGCCTCTGCGATAGGTGAAGTAGGCGTATGCCTGCCTCTCGCTCCTGCCGACGCGTCCGCGTATCTGGTGGAGCTGAGAAAGTCCGAAGCGCTCGGCATTCTCTATAACGAGCGTATTCGCATTCGGCAGGTCAACGCCCGTCTCGATAATGGTGGTGCAAACGAGGATATCTATCTCGCCTCTAACGAGCATCTGCCAGATGTCCTCGAGCTCCTCCTTCTCCATCTTGCCGTGGGCGTAGGTCACGCGCGCCTCGGGGAGAGCCTCGGTGATCTTACCCGCAACGAGATCTATATCTTCTGTTTTGTTGTAAAGATAGAGTGTCTGTCCGCCACGCTCAAGCTCTCGCCTTAAGGCGTCGAATATTATCTCATCATCGTGCTCAAGCACGTAGGTCTGCACAGGACGTCTCTCACCAGGTGCCTCGTCAAGCACGGATATATCGTTGATTCCGCTCATAGACATATTGAGCGTTCTCGGAATAGGAGTTGCCGAGAGCATAAGCGTGTCGACGTTCTTCGCCATCTCGCGAAGGCGCTCCTTCTGTACTACGCCAAAGCGCTGTTCCTCGTCGATGATCAGAAGCCCGAGGTCACGGAAGGTCACGTTCTTTGAGAGAATTGCGTGCGTGCCGATAAGCAGATCGACCGAGCCCTTTGCCGTACGAGCTATAATATCCGCACGCTCCTTCGGCTTCTTGAAGCGGGAGAGCATCTCCACCGAGACTCCGTAGCCTCTCATACGCGATATGGCGGTCTGATAGTGCTGGAGCGCGAGTATGGTCGTGGGAACGAGAAGCGCCACCTGCTTGCCGCCGAGAATAGCCTTGAATGCCGCGCGGAGTGCAACCTCTGTCTTGCCGAAGCCTACGTCTCCGCAGAGGAGTCTGTTCATCGGCACGTTCCTCATCATATCTGCCTTGATCTCGTTTATCGCGATGAGCTGGGAGTCGGTCTCCTCATACTGGAACTCTGCGTCAAACTCAGCCTCTAGCTCGGAATCCTTTGGGAAGGCGAAGCCGGGTGTCCTCTGCCTCTCGGCGTAGAGGTTTATAAGCTGCTTGGCAATATCCTTGACCGCCGCCTTGGCGCGCGACTTGGTCCTCTGCCAGCTTCCGCCGCCCATCTCGGAGAGCTTTACCGTGCCGTCCTTGGCGCGGTCTCCGATATATTTGCCTATCATTTCAAGGCGGTCACAGGGAACGAACAGCTTATCCGTGCCCGCGTATTTTATCGTAATGTAATCCTTGGTAACGCCGTCGACCGTCACGGCCTCGATGCCCTCAAAGAGACCTATACCGTAGTTGGCGTGTACGACGTAATCGCCGACGGAAAGATCGGCGTGGCTCATTATCTTCTTGCCCGCGCCGCCGACGCGCTTGAGTATCCTCTGGCGTCTTCTGTGCTGCATTATAGCCTTGCCCTTGTCAACAGACATTGAGAGCACTGCGATCTTCGGGCCGAGGAGGTCAAAGCCCTCGTAAGAGCCTACTCCAACGAATATCTCACCGCCTGAGGCAGAGCCTATATCAAAGTCCTCCACTTTGGAAACGTTGTGCGCAAAGACATCCGAGGAGCGTAGCGCTTCAACGAGCGACTCTGCGCCCTGCGCGTTTTCCGAAAGAATAAGGGTGCGGTACATACCCTTCTTCAGACTGTTAAGGTCCTCGACGAGCATATTAGCGTTACCCTGTCCGCCGTAGGAGACGGTACGTCTCGAGCGGAAGCCAAAGAGTCCCGCGAGCTTCTCCGAGCCAACGCCGCCCGCAAAGGAGTTGACATGGACCGTGACTCCCTTACCGAGGATTTCACGGTAGTAATTCATATCCGCGGAGTGCCTAGCCGCCCTCGCACTGACAGAGCCGAGGGAGACCATTCCCTCTGTGTCCGACGCGAGCTTGGAAAGTCTTTTCTCCGCATTTTCACGGCATCCATTAGTGCCAACCACAATGATAGCCGGAGTTTTTTTGTTTATAAAGTAGTCAAAAAGACAACTATTGTTTTCATATATAAGACCTAAGTATTTATCTCTGAAGTCAAGATCGACTCCCGCCTTAGCGAGTGAAAACTCGCGTTCAAGTTTTATCCTCACCTCGTCGGATATTGTTTTATTCTTTAAGAGCTTCTCGATCTCAGAGGCTATCCTCTCTCTTGCGACAGTATCAACCACCACCTCGCGAGCAGGAAGCAGGGTTATATCCTTCAGCTGAGAAAGCGCTCTTTGTGAGGTGGGATCAAATGACGCGAGTCGGTCTACCTCATCACCGAAGAACTCTACACGACAGGGAGCGTCCGTGTCAGCGCCCCAGAAGTCAACGATGCCTCCGCGACGCGCAAACTGTCCTCTGCTCTCAACCGAGTCGACAGAGGCAAAGCCCATGGAAACGAGCTTATACGCGAGGCTCTCGGGTGATATCTCGTCACCGAGCCTCAAAGTGAGCGAAAGCGAGTCGAGAATATCGCGAGGCATAGTATATCCAAGCGCCGCCGCAGGTGTTGTGACAACGGCATCAAGCGTGCCACCCCCTACCTCGGACAACACGAGTAGCCTCTCACGGTCAACGTCGTGGGAGGCTGAAATGTTATGGAAAACAAGGTCGCGCGGCTTATATTCCGCGGCGCGGATACCCGAGCGCTGAAGCAGAGCGCAAAGCTCACTCCTCTCGCCGTCATCCGCCGTCAGGATAAGCGCAGGGCCCGCACCGAGTGCGGATATCTCTCTTACCGTCTCGGTTATAAACGCATCCTCTGCTCCGCCTGAAAGTCCGTTGATCACTATTGGCAACGGCACTTTCGCCTTAAGGTCGGATGCAAGACATTCGGTGAATGCGGTGAATTCCCTGTCCTGACGTATGATTTTTGATATGTTCATTTTTTCTCCGTTTGAGAAAGGAATATCGAATTGGTGCCTTACTTTGAATATCTCTGCATCGCGTCGTCGATCTTACCCTCTGCGATAAGCCTTGCCGCATCGAGGATATCCTCGCGCTTTGCATCAATAATATCGCTATGGTCCTTAGGCAGCTTACCAAGTACCCAATCGGCAAGATCGTACTCGGAGCTCGGCTTCTTGCCGACGCCTATCTTTACTCTCGGGAATTCCTCGGACGCAAGGTGAGCAATAATGCTCTTAAGTCCGTTGTGACCGCCCGCAGAGCCCTTACGGCGTATGCGTATCATTCCCGGCACAAAGCTGATTTCATCGTGCAAAATCAATACACGCTCCGGGGGTATCTTGTAAAACGACGCCGCCTCGCCTATCGCGACGCCGGAGTTATTCATAAAGGTCTGGGGCTTCATAAGAAGGACTCTTACCTCGCCTATCTTCGCCTCAGCGGTGAGGGCGTGGAACTTTGCGCGGTCGATCCTTACACCGAGCTTCTCGGCAATATAGTCTATGGCAACGAAGCCTACGTTATGACGCGTCTTTTCATACTGCGCCCCGGGGTTGCCGAGACCAGCAATAATAAAGCTCACGGGCGTTGTATCCGCCTTCTTTTCTATCTTCTTGAATAGGTCGAAAATATTACTCATTTTTCTTGTCTTTCTATTTCGTCAAGCTCACTGAGCCACACTGCCGCAGATGAATCCGATGGCATACGAAGTCTGCCTCTCGGGGATACTGAGATACAGCTGACCTTAGGTCCGTCGGGCATACACGAGCGCTTAAACTGCTGGCTGAAGAATCTGCGCACAAACACACGTAGCCAGACTAAGATCGTCTTATTATCGTACACGCCCCTAAAGGTCTCCTTAGCGTAGGAATAGGTCTCGCTGACCGACATACCGCAGCCGAGGACACAGTATATAAAGTAATCGTGCAGCTCGTAGGGGCCGACAAGCTCCTCAGTGCATTGTGCTATCTCACCGTCCTTGGGAGGAAGGAGCTCGGGAGAAACGGGGGTTGCGAGAATATCGTCAAGGACGTCGGAGATCACGCTGTTTTCGGCTCTGTGTTCCTCGGAATACACCTCAACAATACGTCTTACCATAGTCTTGGGGACAGACGCGTTGACCGCATACATCGACATATGGTCGCCGTTGTAGGTTGCCCAACCGAGCACGAGCTCGGAAAGATCTCCCGTACCGACGACAAGTCCTCCGGTCATATTCGCGATATCCATAAGAACCTGAGTTCTCTCTCTTGCCTGAGCGTTCTCGTAGGTGACGTCGGGGGTTACACCGTCGTGACCAATATCCGCAAGATGCTGAGTTACGCTCGCCTTTATATCAACCGTACGAAAGCTTATTCCGAGTGCCTCGGAGAGCTTTTCCGCATTGGATTTAGTTCTCTTGGTAGTGCCGAAGCAAGGCATAGTTACGCCTATAACGCTCTTTCTCGATATACCCAAAATATCTGCCGCTCTTGCGCATACAAGAAGCGCGAGAGTCGAGTCAAGACCGCCCGAGACACCGATGATCATCGCCTTGGAATAGGAGCGCTCAACTCTTGCCGCAAGCGCCTGCGCCTGAATTTCAAGGGCATCAAGGCAGACCTCTCTCTGCTCGTTCTTTCCGGCAGGAAGAAAAGGATTAGAGCTCATGAGCTCATCGTCCTCTGCATCAGGGCACTCAAAATCGGGATTTAAGTTCATATCCGCGACGGTAACGTCCGCAAGGATAAGATTATCCTCCGCAAACGGCAAGGCCTCTGCAAGAACCTCGCCTCGATCTGCAATTATATTATTAGCCGCATAAACGGCATCGGTTGTGCTCTCACCGATCCCAGCATTAGCACAAACGTAAGCTATACCGTAGATTCCGCTGATTTGACGAGCTGTGATGAGCTCGCCCCTGCGGTCGCCCGCAGTATAAGCCGTTGCATCGGGACAAGCAAGAATGTTTGCACCTTCAGAATTAAGCCCTATGCAGATAACAACGTCATCGTCAAAGGGGGCAACGAATACATTGTCACACAGGTATACGGTATCAAGTCCGCCAATATTCAAGCCCTTAATGCCGAAGTCCATAGGACAGAAATAGCGCTGCTCGTCATATCTTAAATCATTTTTCACGTATATTCCGAGAATCTCGCCCTTATATACCGCGGCAACAGCGTTGCGGCAAAAATCAAAGAGCTCTAAGGGCAAACCTACAAGGCTTATCATATCAAGCTCGCAAGTCGCATCAACGAATTCTCTGAGTCCGCGCTCGGCGGCATCAAGAAGCGATGAATGTGTAAAGAGATCCCCGCAGGTAGCGCCTGTCAGGGTGAGCTCGGGAAAGACGAGCAGAGATACGCCCATCTCGGCGGCTCTTTTTGCCTCCTTGATGCACTCTTTAACGTTATAGGATACGTCGGCAAGTCTTATCCTTGGCGAGACCGCGCCGACCTTTACTGTTTTATTTTCCTTACCCTTCATTTCAGTTCTCCTTTATGAGAATAAGCTCCTTTGCATAGGGGAGATTTTCGATCGCCTCACAGAGCACGTGCCACTCGGCAAGCTTGTGATGACGGCGCGCGTAGTAGATGTTGATGAGCACCTCGTAGTTGAGCGTTACTGTCCTCATCTGGTTGTATGACGTAGGAAGGAGCTGTATTATATTGTGCCACGCAGCCTTGTCCTTAGTCTCATTATATTTAACACGCTCCCCCTCGAGGAAAGCAATGAGCGAGTCAAGACACGCAAGTGCCTCGTCTGTCATACGGTCGCACGAGAAGTCCTCACGAGTGATGGGATTTGCGTGTATCTTATGCATAGTCGAGCAGGAATTGGCAACGGTGCCTACCTTGTAGGTGTCAAACTCCTTCCACCAATAGAAGGGAGCGGTAATGTCCATAGACACGATGATCTGACGAAGATACTTTCTGTGGTCGCTTCCGGCAACCGCAAGGCGGTGAGCCAAGGAAAGATCATTCTCGCCAAGCACGAAGGCTCCGGTCTCGTCATAATAGGAGTCCATCTTCGCCCAGCTGTTCATAGGATTTCTCGCGCCTCTTATCGCGTTCTCCATATTCATCACCGAAATTCTCTCAACCTTAAGCATACTTCCCTCTTTCCGTGTGTTAATTGACACACTTTCACATAACATATTATTACTTTATATTTTAGCATACATAAATAGTAAAGTCAATTATTTTTCAAATAGATATAGCAAATAGATTTGATAAACAGAAATATTATAACCATACTACTAAAAAAATAAAAAGCGGCGAGAACGAAGCCAACCAAACAAGTTCACTTCGTACTCGCCTTTTTGTTCTCTATGCGGGATCTGCACATTTTATGATATAAAAGAATGAATTATCGTAAGCACGATAGCAACGGCAAGAGTGACTCCACCTACAATAAGAAAAAAACCATAGTTAAAGTTTCTGCTCTCGGACTTTCGTTTCTTATAATCGTAAAACCTCTCATCCGGAATCTTGCTAAAAGGTACGAGAGAACGCGCGGCTCTGCCTAGAGCATACGTTAAGCCATCAAATATACCAGTTGTAGCAATCCACAACATAACTCCAATCATCAGGATGAGCACTCCCGGAATTGTAAAAGCGTCTGCTAAATATAAAATCCTCGCCGCTTTGTCCACAGCGGTAAAAAAGCCTCGAGTATCCAAAATAAATACAATCATCACAACGCATATGGCGACTGTAACGACATATTTAGCCACCATTTTTTTACATTTTTCAATCATTTTTTAATTGTTCCTTGTTCCTAATTTCTTCGGCATCATTACAATAAACAAAATGCCCGGGAGCAACCTCACGCATGGACGGCTTATCAACAGAGTAGTCATGCTCTGCTATAGCATTATAGACCATTCTGGTACGCTTCTTTTCAGAAATAGGATCGGGTAACGGAATAGCGGAGAGAAGAGATCTGGTGTAAGGATGCAGAGGATGAGCAAAGAGCTCGTCAGAGGAAGCAAGCTCAACCAT
>CAZUQN010000033.1:0-16526 GCA_964622425.1 uncultured Ruminococcus sp. | reverse complement strand
CCCTCCGCTTCGCTTTGCTCAGCGCCTCCTTTTACACAAAGGAGGCAAAAACCTCATCCACCGTAAACGGTCCCCCTTCCCCAAAGGGGAAGGTTTTATAAACTATCTTTCCATCTGCCCGCAGACAGATATCATCCCATAGGGATATCATCCATCTTAATGGATATCATCCGACATGTCGGATATCATTACGAAGCTGTGCTTCGTTACCCGCAGGAGAAGGCTAATAAAAAAAGAGTCCTCTCCCATAACAATGGGACGAAGAGACTCCGCGTTACCACCCAAATTGAGACCGTAGTCTCCACTCGATAGCCTATAAGGCGGCAACCCTCGGCTCGTCACCGAATCTCGGAAAGCGGAAAGCAACGCCATCTGCCCACTCACACCAACCGCGGACTCTCTGAAAGATAGCTCTTTTGCATATTCTTTCTTCACAGATACTTTATTATATAACAATATTTTAAAATTTTCAAGGGATTTTCCAAAAAAAATAACATTTTTCGGGTTTCGGATAATAATCGAGGCAATCCGTAATTAAAATAATTACAATTAATGCGTTTTTTCGCTTTTTGCCTATTGATTTTTGCCGAGGTTTCTTGTATAATAGATGAGTAAATCATTTATTCAAGGAGATACACAAATGTTAGTTTCTGCAAAGGAAATGCTCACCAAAGCAAAGGCAGGCCACTATGCAGTAGGCCAGTTCAATATCAACAACCTCGAGTGGGCGAAGGCTATCCTTCTCACCGCTGAGGAAATGAAGTCCCCCGTTATTCTCGGTGTTTCTGAGGGCGCGGGCAAGTATATGTGCGGCTACAAGACCATCGTTGGTATGGTTGAGGGTATGATCGAGGGTCTCGGCATCACCGTTCCCGTAGCTATCCACCTTGACCACGGCTCCTACGAGGGCGCTTACAAGTGCATCGAGGCAGGCTTCTCCTCCGTTATGTTCGACGGCTCGCACTACCCCATCGAGGAAAACATCGCTAAGACCAAGGAGCTCGTTGAGGTTTGTAACGCTAAGGGTCTCTCCCTTGAGGCTGAGGTAGGCTCTATCGGCGGCGAAGAGGACGGCGTTATTGGCGGCGGTGAGGTTGCTTCTCCCGACGAGTGCAAGATGATCGCTGATCTCGGCGTAACCATGCTTGCTGCAGGTATCGGTAACATCCACGGTAAGTATCCCGCAAACTGGACCGGTCTTAACTTTGAGGTTCTCGCAAAGATCAGCGAGAAGGTTGGCGATATGCCCCTCGTTCTCCACGGCGGTACAGGAATCCCTGCGGATATGATCAAGAAGGCTATTTCTCTCGGCGTTTCCAAGATCAACGTTAACACCGAGTGCCAGCTCTCCTTTGCTGCTGCTACCCGTAAGTACATAGAGGCAGGCAAGGACCTTGAGGGCAAGGGCTTTGACCCGAGAAAGCTTCTCGCTCCCGGCGTTGAGGCTATCAAGGCTACCGTAAGAGAGAAGATCGAACTCTTCGGCTCTGCTAACAAGGCGTAAAGCGCAAATGAAATCCGTCCTACGACGGAATAAATCCCGCGTCGAGGGATATAGAAAAGAGGGTTGCTCCGTTTGAGCTTCCCTCTTTTTTTGTTTTTATGAGAACAATCTGCTGATTGCTCTTGCTATGTCTTTGATTAACTCAGCAAGCAATTCGAAGAACATCGCAATAAAGCTTTTCTTTACGTCTGCAGGCTCGTCGGGAGTCGGAGCGGGAGTCTCGGGCTCGGGCTCAGGTTCAGGTTCCGGATTGGGTTCAGGCTCTGGCTCGGGCTCGGGTTCGGGTTCGGGCTTAGGCTCCTCTCTCAAGCAGACGTCACACGCTCCGTCAAAATCGGAATCACTGTGCTCTGCCTTATCGAGCTCTGAGGCTTCGCAAGTCGAACAATCACGCGAGTGGTAATTCTCGTCGATGCGCCAATCACCGTAGGTGTGTCCAAGCGCGTCAACGTAGTCGGAGGCGTAAGTGTCACCGCAAAAGCAGGTGTAGGTTGTGTAACCGCGCTCGATACAAGTGGGTATTATCACAACTGCATCGTATGAGTGACCGAGAGACTTAATGTTCTCTGCCTCGTAATAATCGCAGTATTCGCATTTTCTTTGCGTTTCTCCGTCGCTCGTGCAGGTTGCCTCGGTTACTACGAACCATTCGCCGAAGGTGTGGCCCGTAGCTTCAACGTAATCGGAAACGTAGCTTTCACCACACTCGCAGGTGTAGGTCGTGTAGCCCTGCTCTGTGCAAGTGGGAGGGGTGACGGTGGGGGTGTAGGAGTGATCACGGTTTAATATATAAATTTCATTATCATCACTACTATTCCACATAGGAATGTTGATGGCAACTGCGCCTTCGGGAGTGGTTAGATAGCCGTTTTTGGTAAGCTCGGAGTAGGTTTCAGAAGGACTCATAGATTTCAGCACACCCGTTTCACCGAACCATGTCACACGGATACCATTTGATGAATTTGTTGTATTGCCATTCAACGGATTTGTCTGGAAGGATGTTGCCCAAATCCGATCACCGCTGTTAACGGGAATGGTAACGGAGTAAACTGTATTGCCACTAAGATTTCCCCATCCGTTGGAAGTATAGTAAATATTATCACGTTCCAAAGTATTCCACAAATTAGTGTTTACGCAAGCACTTTCAGGGAGTTGTTGTAAATATTTCTCATAGAGTGGCTTTGCTTTTGCCGTTGCGGTGATAACTACATCGCCTGTTACAGCAGGGATATGGATAACATTGCCTTCAAAAACTGCATCGGTAATATCCATACCACCCATAGTGACAGTAACCGATAAGTCTTCTCCAAACACAGTTTCTTCAAATGTATTACCGTCAGAAATCCCCTTGTAATAACTTTTGTTGGCTTCTGCATTAGTCAGGTTATGAGTAATGGTATGAACAGTATGTTCCCCTACTGATATTTCACACTCATTCAGCATAATATCCATCACTGCTTCCGTGATGTAATCCATGCCGGTAGCATCGGGATGAATTCCATCCGGCAAATCAGAGGTTGTGATGCCGCAATACCGTAGGTCAACGTATGTTACACCATAATGTTCGCAGATATCTGCAAATACCGCATTATATTCAGCCAACTCTGAATTTGTGTAATAACTAGTGGTATAAGTGGGGAGCATAGCGATAATTTCTGCATTAGGGTAGTAATACTGCATTCGAAGGATAGCTGCAACATATGCATCCGCTACACTACTCCACTTGGTGCTTGTCAAATCAACCTCTGTGGGTGCATCTGCCGCGACAAAGCTGCCTAAGGTCATCAAGTGCCCAATATCATTTGTTCCCCCATAAAATAGAATAACATCAGGCGTACCGTTGGATCCCAGATTTTGGATACGTGTCAAAGATGCAATAGCGGCATTTTCTCCTTGATCACCGGAATTACCTGTTATGGTGTTGATTACCCTTGAACCTGCCCAGCTATCATTTATTCCAAGCTTGGCATCTAACTCCTCAATAATCTGCATCCACCAAGTTTCATTGACATCACTCAGTAGATTATCTTGTGGATATCTGGGTCTGTGATTCAGGTTAAATCCATCTGAAATCGGAATATATCCTTTGAAGGTAGATATACTGTCTCCCAGAATAGAAATAATTTTACCCTTATAGTTTATTGCATTTGAATGTGCTATTCCACAAACTACGCAAGTCGTGTTTTTGTACTCATGCGATATTTTCTCAACGTAATCGGAAACGTAGTTCTCACCGCACTCGCAGGTGTAGGTTGTGTAGCCCTGCTCGGTGCAGGTGGGAGGGGTGACGGTGGGGGTGTAGGTGTGGGAGTGTGCCTGATACTTCTCCAGGAAGGCAAGTGCCGCTGCGGTTGCTTCCTCCGATGCCAATCGGCAGGTTTCGCTGTGAGTCAAGTCGCTGAACTTCTGGTACTCTGCAGTGCATCCCAGTTCCCTCAACCGTTCCACTACCTCATAGATCGATGCATTATTATTGGGGCAAACATCGTTATTGGATTCCATCCAGAAGGTGTGAGCTAGACTGTAATCATCGGCCGCCATATCCGTATAAATATCATTGCCAACAAATTTATCCGCTTCAAAAGTGCTACCCGTCAGATCAGCGAACCCAAACTGCTTGGCAGCATGATCCTTGTTCGTGATCACGGTCCATCTGTGTGCCGCCGATACATTTGGTCCGGTGACAATGGCGCATTTAACCAGTTCCGGGTATTCGCGCATGATGCGGATACCCACAAAGGTCCCCTGAGAACGGGCGTGGATGGAAAATTGGTGTTCCAGATTCAGCGCCTTACAAACATACTCGTATGATTTCATCAACCCGCTGAGCTGCTGCAGGCAGCCCAGATCCGGAACCATATCACCGGAACTGTTTACAATTTTTCCGGCGGTGTTGTCATTTATCAGCACTGCATAGCCGTTTTGCAGATAAGTCTCTACCAAATTCCGGTTGTCCTGGGTGTTTCCTTGCCAACTGGAGTCCGTAAGATATGCGCTGCCGCCGTTGGTCATGATAATCAGCTTGGTGGGTGTTCCGCTTTCACAGTAGTTTTCCGGCAGGAAGATGGCCGCACGTGTGATAGCTGTGCCACCGTCTATGGTTTCCGCTTCGACGGTAAATCTGTGGACGTATCCTTCAACGCCTATCATACCGTATTGACTATCGTAAATACATATTGACGCTAAATCATCCGCAGTAACGTTTGATCTATCCGGCTTACGAATCAGCATACCTACAGTCATATCCTCGGTAGCAGTAAAGCTATCAACGGTAGCAGACTTTAAGAGAGTGGAATAGGTTCCTTCATAGAACTTGCGAACAGAGAAAACGTAATCAGAGCTACTTATAGAGAGAGTATGGCCTTTTTTCAGCGAGTAGTTAACAACTGAGCCGTAAATATCGCTCTCAAGAATATCTCCGCCCGAGTTGGAATCGAGTTGGCCGGGTATGATTTGTATTTCATTATATAGAACACTTATATAAGCCTGTCCGCAAGCAGTACAAATGCCGTTATCGTAGCTATGCTCCTCGGTTGCGCCAACGCCTGCGGTGGTGCTACTGCCGATGCAAGCGATGGTCTTGCCTTCATACTTGTTATCATCTTCTGCCGCGGTGGCGCTTATAACAAGCGGGAATACGGTAAGAAGCATTATTATCGCTAAAGTAAGTACGGTTAGCTTTTTCATAGTTGCCCTTCTCTCTTTTTATGGGATATTTATGATTTATTATAAATATTTGTTTCTTTTCTTTAGTATACATCAAATTATAGCCAAAGTCAATACGACCTCTTGCTTACGCTATAAACTCCTTCCGTCTTTTGCTACGCAAAATCCACCACCCGTGGAGGCGGAGGCTTACTTTCTAACTCCTCATCCACCACTCCGTGGTCCCCCTGTCTCGCCTGAGGGCTCGGGCACCTTAAAGGAAAAACGATAATTAATCGTTTTCTAATACTTTCAGGCCGCTTCGCTACCCACAAGAGAAGGCTATTGTGCATAATCCCGAGACCTTCCGCATACGCTTGTATGAAAACAAATTTGTGTTGTCGCTTTGCGACGGAAAGGATCTATATGCAGGATAACTCGATCTACAGAGATATAGCAAAAAGGACGGGAGGCGACATATACATAGGTGTCGTCGGACCGGTGAGGACGGGAAAGTCGACGTTTATACAGAGGTTTCTCGACAGTATTGTACTGCCGAATATTGAGGACGAGTATGACCGTCAGAGGACGGTCGACGAGATGCCGCAGAGCGCTACGGGCAGGACGGTTATGACAACCGAGCCGAAATTCGTGCCGGACGAGTCGGTGAAGATAAGCGTCGGTGACACGGAGCTCAACGTAAAGATGGTAGACTGCGTCGGATATATGGTTGAGGGTGCGCTCGGCTCGGAGGAGGACGGAGTTGAGAGAATGATCATGACTCCGTGGAGTGACGTGGCAATGCCCTTTGCCGAGGCGGCAGAGCTTGGCACAAGCAAGGTTATCGGCGAGCACTCGACTATCGGTATGCTTGTCACAACAGACGGAAGCATCACGGATATCCCGAGAGAAAGCTACGTAGAGGCTGAGGAGAGGGTTGCGAGTGAGCTCAAGAAGCTCGGCAAGCCCTTTGCGATAGTGCTGAATTCCGCGCGCCCCGGAAGCGAGGAGGCAAAGGCTCTGGCAATGGAGCTCGAGGAAAAGTACGGTGTACCTGTTGCGCTCGTGAGCTGTCCCAACCTCAACAGTGAGGATATACGCGAGATTCTCGCGCTTGTGCTCGGCGAGTTCCCCATCAAGGAGCTGAAGTTCAGACTTCCCGAGTGGACACTTGTTCTCCCCGAGGACCACCCCTTAAGGACGGGTATGCTTGAGAGCATTGATTGCTTCACGAATGCGACCTCTAAGATAGGAGATATTTCCTCAGCGCTTGAGAGTCAGAGCGGTATTGTGGTCGACAGAATCGACGCGGGTGACGGAACGGGAGAGCTATCTCTTCCCCTCTCTGACGAGGTGTATTACGAGACCTTGGCGGAGCTTACCGGTCTTGAGGTAACGGATAAGACAAAGCTCTTTGAGACGGTGACCGAGCTTGCCGACGTCAAGCGCAAGTATGAGAAGATAGCGGATGCGCTGGCTGACGTCGAGAGCAAGGGATACGGAATAGTAATGCCGACGTCGGAGGAGATGAAGCTCGATGAGCCGAGACTCGTCAAGCAGGCCAACGGCTACGGCGTAAAGGTGAGCGCGAGAGCCGAGTCGATCCATATGATAAAGACGGGAATAAGAGCCGACCTTTGCCCTGTTGTAGGCACGGCTGAGCAGTCCGAGGAGGTCGTGAAATATCTTATCTCCGAGTATGAGGACGCGCCCGAAAAGGTGTGGGAGTCGAATATGTTCGGCAAGTCGCTCTACGACCTTGTAAGCGACGGTATGAAGTCGAAGCTTGAGCATATGCCCGACGAGTCAAGGGAGAAGCTCGGCGAGACGCTCGAGAGGATAATTAATGAAGGAGCGGGAGGGCTGCTCTGCATTCTCCTCTAAGCGAGAATGCAGAGCGAGTTATGATTGCCCTTTCGGGCAAGTTATGAGTTATGATACACTTCGTGTAGTTATGATTGCCTGTCGGCAAGTTATAGCTAGTGGGCAATCATACCAAAACTTTTGCGTAGCAAAATCATAACTTTCACGCAGTGAAATCATCACGAGTGCGACAGCACTTTCATAACTCATAACTCATAACTCATAGCTACCACTTTTACGTTTCTTATATTAACGTACTCTGCCCCGAAATAACTTCGAATAAATTAAAAACCACCGTGGTTATTCAGGCCACGGTGGCTCTTATTTTTATTTAATTTCAAATACTAATTCAAGGCTCTTTTGGGGAGCTTTAAGGTTTAGGTCTACGTAGTAAACCGTCTCCTTTATACCGCCCTTGCGCGAGACGAGCTCGGAGCCGAAGGAGAGGTCAAAGGCGTCCTTATCGAACGAAAGTGCGGAGTCGCCGCAGAGGAGCTTACCGTCCTTTTCCTCGATAGGAAGAAGGGATACAAAGCGCTCGGTAATGGAGGTCGGCTCTTTGGAAAACTCATACTTATCGGTAAGGCGTACACCGTCCTCGAGACACTCAAAATCACGGGTGAGCGAGGTGAGCGAGTCTATCTCGTAGCCGCCCTTCATACTAAACTTAAAGCGGTTTTCGTCAGCGATAATTACACCGCCCTCACGCTTGCCTACGGTCTGATATTCACCGTTGATGATCGGCACGGAATGAGCTCTTGCGGAGGTGATAAATATCGAGTATCTCTTCTCGCTGAAGTAGTCTGCGGTGTACTCTCCTCCGCCGGGGTCGCAGAAGGTAACCCTGCCGCACTTGGAGAAGGAGAAGGAGCCGACGTCGTTGTGGTTATGGAACTCGTCGTTGTGTCCCGCCTTTGCTCCGAGGGCGTAATTCTCGCCGTGGTGTAAGAACCACTCGGCATTCTCGAATATATGGCTCTTGGGAGTCAATGACTCACCAAGAAGCGAGGGGTCTGTCCAAAGGATATATCTTATGGGTGCTCCGTGCTTTAAGGGCGCGGTGGAATAATCGATCATACACTCCTCGGGAAGCGCGGGAAGCTGCATCTCGGGGTAAATCTTCTTAAGGAAATGGGAAAGCCAGCTATATGGCTCAAAGGTCATACCGCCGTCGGAGAAGCTGAGGCACTGCTTTTCGTTAAGAAGAATGTTCTGCTGGAACATTGCGATCTTGCGCACCTTTTCTCTCTCGAAGTAATTGATCTTGCCGTCGGTATAATCCGCGAGCATCTTTGCGAATACGCAGAAGAAGGAGAAGCCGTAGTTCCAATAGGCGTAGCCCTCGGTACAACAGCCGTCGTCCTCGAAGCCCGCAAGGTAGTTATCCGCGACCTTCATCATTCTCGGGAGCTCTGCCTCTATCTCATCGTCGGTAGCGAGGTAAAGGTAGGAGCAAAGCACGCCTGCGATACAAACCGCCGCCCAGTTATTTGTTCCGGTAAGCCAGAAGTATCTCTCCGCCTTTTCCGCATCCTTAAAGGAGTCTATAACGCGGTATCTTACCTCGGCCTTAACGCGCTTTACAACAAGCTCGGGGAGCTTATCTCCGATAAGATATATCACCTCGGAGAGTCTGTAGCCCATAATGCAGGAGCAAAGGTCAAGATTGCGGCGTCTCTCGGCTATGGTGAGATCCTCGGCGACGTGCGCGGGTATAGACCATGACTCAAGGTCGCAGATGTTCCAGAGTATATCCGCAAGGGGAGTCAGGTACTTTTCGTCCTCGGTGATGAGGTAAGCGAGAAGAAGCGTATGTAAGCGAGTCTCATACTCCTCGTGGTCACGCTCGAATATCTCGCGGTTGCCGTTTTCCACGTACAAATGTATTTTTGAGAACTTGATCACGGGCGGATCTGTCACGGTATAGTGATCCGCCCTCTCGATCAGAGTCTCTCTTGCCTTCTTGTAGTAAGGATGAGTTCTGACCTCGTCGAGCTTCTCGGGAGTGAACTCTCTGAATATCTTTGCCATAATATTCCCTTCTCCGAATTACTCGGATATTACGCTTTCCAAAAAGCTGCAAAATTCACACTCGGCAGCCTCAAGCGACTTGTCGTTAACGAAATAATAATCGTAGTTATAATTCTCGACTTCGTCATCGGAGACGTTGCCGTAGTGAGCCTTGCTCATTCTGTCACCGCCGCGAATGAGAAGCGTCTTGGCAAGACCTCCGGTCGCCTCAACGTACTTTCTGATCTCCTCAGCTTCGCGAATGTGGAAGAACATTATCTCATTCTCCGACTGCATAAACTCGTCGAAGCGAGCCTTACCCCACTTTGTGGGGTAATCGTTGTATTCTATGGTGAGACGCTTGATGTCCGAGAGGAATCTGCGCGCCTTATCCGTCTTTTCACCTGCCCAGCCCGTCATTGCGGCAATCTCCTTGATGGGATCAATGCTGGACACGTTGTATACTTTAAAATGCTTAGCGGCGAGGTGACAGAGAGTGTCCTTACCTACTCCTCCCGCACCGTTAATTACGAAAACCGTTTTCTTCATAAATAATCTCACAGTTCGTTTATTTCTATCCTATAAATTTTATCATACATTCAGGCAAAAGTCAATGAATTTCAGATTTTATATTTACTTTTTCGTGCGCGTGTGGTAAAATGTTTTTAAACGATTTCAAAGTGAGGTTTTTGGCTATGGAATTTTTCGGCAAGACTCCCGATGGCAGAGATGCGCATATATACACTTTAAAGAATGACTGTGCAGAGGTGCGCTTCACCGACTACGGAGCGAGAGTGCTTTCCTTTAATGCCTATGGAATAAATATTGTCGGCGGCTTCGACAAGCTCGAGACGTATTTCACCGATGACTCGCATCAGGGCGCGACCATCGGACGTGTTGCAAACAGAATTGCGGGCGCGAGATTTACTATGGACGGAAAGGAATACACACTTCCCAAAAATGACGGTGATAACTGTCTGCACGGCGGTGAGGGCTTTGACTTCAGACTCTGGGAGGTCCCCGAGTATGATGACGAGCATATAGTATTCTCGTATATGTCATATGACGGTGAAGAGGGATTCCCCTCTAACCTTGCGGTTAAGGTCATCTATACTCTCTCGGGCGCAGACCTCTCTATAATCTACGTTGCCATTCCCGGCGGCAGGACTCCGGTATCTCTCACCAATCACTCATATTTCAACTTAAACGGTTTTGGCGGTGACGTGCTCTCGCACACTCTGACTCTGTATGCGAAAAGATATACCGAGGTCGGTGAGGATCTTATCCCTACGGGTGTAAGACGTAGTGTCGAGGGGACTCCGTTTGACTTCAGAGAGCCTCACGCCATAGGCGAGAGAATCGCGGATACTGACGGCGGATACGATCACAACTACCTACTCTGCCCCACTATATTTGGTGAATACTGCGGAAACATACTCGGTCTTGCCGCAGAGCTTGTCGGTGAAAAGCTCTCCATGAAGGTGTATACCGACCAGCCCGGTGTTCAGCTTTACACGGGAAATTTCTTAGGATCGGGCGCGGATTTTGCCGGCGGAATCAAGCAGGTTAAGCACGGCGCACTCTGCCTTGAGACTCAAACAGAGCCAAATTCGATAAACCGCGGTGAGGGATTTTACGGCATAGGAAAAATGTATACCCACACCACCGTATATTCTGTGGAAAAAATATAAAACGTATTGACTTTTCCCTTTTCTTATGATACAATACCATAGAAAGCTATGACGAGAACAAGTAGCCTTTAAGAATGAAAAACAGAAAGTTGCCGGGTGATGAGAGGCGCGTGAGTTCTTTTGGGTGAATACATCTCTGAGCGCGTACTGAAAAAATGCATGCAGATTTGTGCAAGAAGCGTCGTTTGCGCCCCGAAGCTGTATACACATACAGCGAGAGGAAGAAAACGGCGGTAAAAAAGTCACTATTTCAAAAAAAGATCTAAATTAGCTTATGCATAAAAACTCTTTTGACTTTTTGTTCTTGCAAAATATGGAGCATTTTTAGGCTACGACGGTTAATGCCCGTTACAGCATCAATGAGGTAATTTTGCATTTTGCATTTTACAAATCAAGGTGGTACCACGTTTATTACGTCCTTGAGCTACGGCTCAAGGACTTTTTTATTTTGATAGTTAAATTTTGTTTATATATTGGAGGTAAACATGCAAATTTACGAAGAACTCGTTGCCCGCGGTCTGATCGCGCAGGTAACGGATGAGGCTGAGATCAAGGAGCTTATCAACAACGGTAAGGCTACCTTCTACATCGGCTTTGACCCGACGGCAGACTCTCTGCACGTTGGTCACTTTATGGCGCTCTGTCTTATGAAGCGCTTACAGATGGCGGGCAACAAGCCCGTAGTGCTTATCGGCGGCGGTACGGCTATGGTCGGCGACCCCTCCGGCAGAACCGATATGCGTTCTATGATGACTCGCGAGACTATCCAGCATAACTGCGACTGCTTCAAGGTACAGATGGAGAGATTCATCGACTTTGGCGAAGGACAGGCTGTAATGGTAAACAACGCAGACTGGCTCCTCGGCCTCAACTACGTTGACGTGCTCCGTGACGTCGGAGCTTGCTTCTCTGTTAACAGAATGCTCACCGCAGAGTGCTACAAGCAGAGAATGGAAAAGGGACTTTCCTTCCTTGAGTTTAACTACATGATAATGCAGTCCTACGACTTCTACCACCTCTACAAGGAGCTCGGCTGTAATATGCAGTTCGGCGGCGACGACCAGTGGTCCAATATGCTCGGCGGTACTGAGCTTATCAGAAGAAAGCTCGGCAAGGACGCTTACGCTATGACTATCAACCTTCTTCTTAACTCCGAAGGCAAGAAGATGGGTAAGACCGCAAGCGGCGCGGTATGGCTTGATCCCAAGAAGACTACTCCCTACGACTTCTACCAGTACTGGAGAAACGTTGACGACAAGGACGTTCTCAAGTGCATCAGAATGCTCACCTTCCTTCCACTTGAGGAGATCGACAAGATGGACTCCTGGGAGGGCGCACAGCTCAACACCGCAAAGGATATTCTCGCATACGAGCTCACCAAGCTCATTCACGGTGAGGAAGAAGCAGAAAAGGCGAGAAATGCATCCAAGGCGCTCTTTGGAAGCGGCGACAGCACACTTACACCTTCTGTTACCGTTCCTGCTGAGATGCTCACAGACGGCGTGATCGACGTTAACAGCCTTCTCGTGCTCGGCAAGATGGTCCCCTCCAAGTCCGAGGGCAGACGCGCTATCGAGCAAGGCGGCGTTACTATCGACGGCGTTAAGGTTACCGACGTAAAGGCTACCGTAACCGCAGATCAGCTTAAGGAAGGCCTTCTTATCAAGAGAGGTAAGAAGAGCTTCAATAAGTTCGTTTTGTAATCAATAACAAAAAGCGGCTCCTTGTCAACTGATGAGGCGCCGTTTTTTGTCGATTATGTTAATTTTTTGTTTTTTCCTTCCCCGCTCTTGACTCCTAAAAAATATAATGGTAAAATATCTAATGATAAAAAGATAAGGAGGCAGCGATGAAAAAACTGTACCGTAATTTTGTATTCGACCTGACGATCGCTATCACCGCGCTGGTGCTCGGAATCATTATGCTTCCGCCATTTGGTATCGGAGTATATGCGCTCAACACGCTTCTCGCGGCTACTATCGTCGTATATTTCCTCGTATATCTGTGGGACAAGCTCGGTAGGACAAAGGGAGCTATCTTCCTTCTCACCGTGACGGAAAGCGTTATTTATTTCTTTGTTGTCATCGACCTCATCATACAGCAGTTCAACGTCTTTGAGGTGCTCAGCGTATGCCGTGCGCTCGGTCTTGTTTTATGGGTAAGAGGTACGATTTCTGCAATAGGAATGTACATAACAGCGCTTTCAACAAATCGCAAAAAAAGCAGTCTGCCCAGCTTTTTATTAAGACTTTTGCTAATTTCCGTGGGTATGTATCTGTTTGCGCACCCTCTGTTCACCAATCTTCTGCTTAACTGGGCTTTGTGCATATTCTTCTTCATCAGCGCTATTGCCTTCGGCGGACTTGCAATTTTGTTCTCGCCCTCGAAGAAGTAAGTTTTGGCTTTAGAAAGGACTAACGAATGTTTGACTATACAAAGGCGATATTCTATAAGACTCTCGCCGACCTCAAGCTCTTCGCAAAAATATGGACGATCAGCACTCTCGGAGTATATATCGCTTATCTCATATATGCGATAGCCGCAGGCTCGGGAAATCTTGTCGCGAATATAATTCTTCTTACCCTTACCTCTATATACTTCACCTTCTATCTCGTGATGATCATCAAGGGCTCGGAGCTTCTGAAGGCAAAAAGAAAAATAGTTAAAAAAACCTACAAGTATTCCAAGTACGTTATCAACGCGGTAACGCTTACAACTGCGCTTTACTCCATATGGCTATATCCTGATAACGTGCACCCCTTCAAGCTGCTTATCACAGTTTTTATGATGATAATGCTTGTTGTACAGCTCGCTCTTGAGGTATCGGTTATTATCGTTGAAAAAAGATTCGGTATGTTTATGGAGGCGTTCCACGCAGATATTGAGGTTGTGACAAAGCCTGTCAATACCGTGAAAAACGTATTTAAAAAGATCACCGGCAGGGAGGTAGAGCCCGAAAAGGAGCGCTCCAAGGACCGAATTTATCTCGATAATCTCGTTGAGCAAGGCCGCGATGCAGAAGCTGCGAAAAAGGCGCAGGCTAAGGCCGAGAGGAGCGAGAAAATATCATCGTGGTTAGATAATCATTTATCAAAGATTTCCTTTAAGCGTAAAAAGGAAGATGCTGTTGAAAACAAGGAGCTTGCTCCTCTTAACGCTCCCGAGGAAGAAAATAACGAAGTAGAAACAGAATAATTTCATTCGCCGCCCGCCAAAATCGGGCGGCGTTTTTTATTCATTTGGGTAAAGAGTCAGAGTATCGGTTTCCTTACGGTAGATTCCGAGGAGTATTTCCTTCTCGTCTTTATACCCCTGCATATTAATTTGTCCTTTCAGCCATTCTTCGCTTGCACCGAGGCGCCCGAGATTCTCACCCATTATCCGTCCGTCCATAATGACTTCTATACCTATATATGAGGGGGAGGCGGGAATTTTCATATCTGTGGGTGTCAGGGGTCGGTATGCCGTTTTTAGAAGCACAGAAAGCTTACCGTTATGCTCAAAGACTGCTGTCTGTATCTCGTCGAGGTCGAAATATCCCTGCTCACGGCAAAGAAGCATAAACTCAGTGAGGTCGAGCTTTGCTTTTTTTAAATTCTTGCGATATATCTTACCGTCGCTCATAATTACTGTCGGAGTGCCGTTGATATACTTTCTTGTGCGCGGTAGCTTTTGCGCAATTAAGCTTAGCGCCACAGAGACGATACCGTATATGCACAATGCAACAAAGGGCTTGTACGGCTCCTCAAGCTCAGTTGCCATCTCTGCCGCGATGGAGCCTATCGTAATGCCGTTGATATAGTCGAAAAAGTCAAGCTGAGCAACCTGCTTATGTCCCATAATTTTTGTTATGATAAATAATGAGACCACCGAGAATAGCGCAGTCAAGGCTACCTTAAAAATGTCCATTATTCCCTCCTCTTTTTCTTTTTATTTTGCAAAAAGCAAAGTATAATATACATATTCAGCATATTTTGCAAGTTAATGCTCAAAATACGTATATATTTTTCGGAGGTTAAGAATATGTCAATTTGGGAAGAAGGTGCTCATCGACCAAGCTTTGATACTCTCGAGGGCAATAAAGAGTGTGACGTGCTTATTATTGGCGGAGGAATAGCGGGAATACTGTGCGCGCATAAGCTCAAGAAAAGAGGTGTTGACTGCATACTTGTCGAAGCAAAGGAGATCTGCTCGGGTATTACTCGCAACACAACCGCAAAAATAACGATAGGTCACGGACTGATCTATGACGGACTCATAAGTCGCTTTGGCGAAGACGGCGCGCGTCTTTATCTTGACGCTCAAATGAATGCTGCAAGAGAATATGAAAACGCTTGCAGCGGAATAGATTGTGATTACGAAGTAAAGGACTCCTACGTCTATTCAATAGATGACTTAAAGAAGGTTGCCAAGGAAGTAGAAGCGCTCAATTTACTCGGTGTAGATGCAGAGCTTTCAGATGCAGAGTCTCTTCCCTTTTCGGTCGCGGGCGCGGTGCGTATAAAAAGGCAGGCGCAGTTTAATCCTTTGAAATTCTTGTATACTATTGCGAAGGACCTGCCGATATACGAAAACACGAAGGTAACCGAGCTTGCGCCCCACACGGCAGTAACAAACCGAGGTGAAATTAGCTTTAATAAGCTGATAATCGCAACGCATTTCCCTATCCTTAATAAGCATGGCGCGTTTTTCTTGAAGATGTATCAGCACCGATCATACGTTCTTGCGCTTGAGGGCGCTTGTGACGTGGGCGGCATGTACGTTGATGAGGCGGATACAGGTCTGTCATTCCGTAATTATAACGGCTATTTGTTGCTCGGCGGAGGCGGACACCGTACCGGCAAGTCGGGTGGGTGCTGGGCCGAGCTTGAGGAATTTGCCGAGAAGCATTATTCAGGTGCAAGGATCGTTGGAAAATGGGCAACTCAGGACTGTATGACACTCGACGGTGTGCCGTATATAGGTCAGTATTCGAAAAAAACACCTGACGTCTTTGTTGCAACGGGATTTAATAAATGGGGAATGACTTCGGCTATGGTATCAGCGGATATTCTCACGGACCTCGTCCAAGGCAAGCAGAACAGATACGCAAAAGCATTTTCCCCGTCGCGCAGTATTCTCTGCCCCCAGCTTGCGGTAAATACGTTTGAGACGGTTGTAAATCTGCTCACGCCTACCGCACCGCGATGTCCTCACCTCGGTTGCGCGCTCAAGTATAATAAAGCCGAGCACTCTTGGGATTGCCCCTGCCACGGCTCACGCTTCACCGAGGACGGCGAGGTTATAGATAATCCCGCAACGGATGACAAGAGGATGTAATTGTCTTCGCGTCACAGAAGCCTTTGGAAAACCCTCAGGCTTCTGTGACGCGAAACTATTGGCTTTGTCTGAGATTTTACTTCTTAAATCTGTGTTTAGACGAATTTCGTCTACAACTTTTCTTGATTAGTAATCAAAACTTCGCAAAAAAGTATTGACAAACCCGAGATTATGTGATATTATATTTTAGCGCAAAAAAATAAATAGTTTTTGCCCCTGTAGCTCAGCTGGTAGAGCACTTGACTTTTAATCAAGGTGTCCGGAGTTCGATTCTCCGCAGGAGCACCAAGGGACTGAGTAATCAGTCCCTTTAACTTTCATCACGGCAAAGCCGTGTATATAATCAATTCCATAGGAATTGCATATCATCATACGTAGTATGTATATCATCACACGAAGTGTGCATATTCTCGGGATGTAGCGCAGTTGGTAGCGCGCGTGCTTTGGGAGCAGGACACCGTCTACGCTCCCCGAAAAAACAAAAATCGCCGAAA
>CAZUQN010000032.1:0-17328 GCA_964622425.1 uncultured Ruminococcus sp. | reverse complement strand
AAAGTGCGCCCCGCAACGCAGGACGCACCCAAATTATGTACTCTCCACATTGCCGCGACGCAACTCTCCGATTTAACCATAGGGAAAGAAGGGAGGTACAAATTTGCATAGTACCACCCTATGATTAAATCGTCTATTTAGTTACGTCGCAAGAATATTATAGCACGTTTTCCAGAAAATTTCAATATATTATGCGCTAATTGTTATAGCGTACACGCATCTTTTCTTTTAAGTGTATGTCTTTTACTAATGAGCATAATCTTCCTTCCGAGAAGTGCGGAAGAATTTTCTCATCCGTATCGGCAGTTGCAAAAGCCAAAAATGAGGCGATGCCCAAATGAGCATTGCCTCGCGCATTTTATATGCAGTTAAAAGCAATATTGATGTAAAAAACAAATCCGAACTACTTATCTGTTATGAAGTAGCTCGGATTTGTTCTGGTTGGTGAGCCATCTCAAGATAAATCGAACCTTTAAAACGGGAATTTCAGTAACTAAATATACGCGCACTTGCCGCTTACGAGCGATCTCGACGCGCTCTGCGTGGCGTATGCGAACCCAGCGACGTACGTCGCCGGGTGAGATTCCTCGTACGAGTCACCATAAAATAAAAAAAGAACACCACCCACAAGGATGAACATCTCGTTCGTATTGATACTTTTGGGTGCATACCGCGGGAGCGGTATATTGCCAAGCGAGCAGATAATTAGCAAGCTTAGATCAAACAGATCAACCAGCACAAAGTAAAATGCGAGCGGCAAACAAGTACGGGAATTTGCTATTCGTCGGCCGACACGATGAATAACGCAAGATACCGCCAGAGGCGGTATGCGAACCCCTTGCGCAAATAGGTGTGATAAAAATTAAAACTTCAGTGATAGCGCAAGTGGGTTCGGTTTTGTGCGAAGCACAAAAAAAGAAACAGACACCCACAAGGGATGTCTGTTTCTTTTTTATGGTGACTCGTACGGGAATCGAACCCATGTTACAGCCGTGAAAGGGCCGTGTCTTAACCGCTTGACCAACGGGCCGAGGATGGTAGCGGATGTCGGATTTGAACCAACGACCTGCCGGGTATGAACCGGACGCTCTAGCCAACTGAGCTAATTCGCCATTTTGTACGAGCCTCATAAATCTCGCTTGAGTATTATATCACAGAAAGAAAGGAAAGTCAATAGCTTTTTGAAAAATATTTTTATCTTTCAATTCTTTCAATTTAAGGCCTATTTGTATTGCTTTGGGAGCAATTTTGGAAAAACGTTGGGGCGGGGAAGAGTAAGCAAGTGGCGCTTCGCGGTTGACAAACGGAGTCATTGGGTGTATAATAGGCATATATTAGCTTTCAACCTATCGCGCGTGTTATGCGCGCGGTATAATAATTAAGGAGAAGAATATGTCAGCACCCTTGCTTATTGGAATTGCGGGCGGCACCGGCTCGGGCAAATCTACCTTTGCCACCGGTCTTAAGAGCCTCTTTCCCGAGGATATAACCATCATTTCCTACGACAACTACTACAAGCCGCAGGATCACCTCTCTATGGAGGAGAGATTTAAGACGAATTACGACTGCCCCGATGCGCTTGACACCGACCTTCTTGTGAAGCATTTGCGCATTCTTCAGCGCGGCGAGGCGGTGGATATCCCCAACTACGACTTCTGTATTCACACTCGCAAGGAGGACTATACGACCGTCAAGCCCACCCCCGTGATAATTGTTGACGGTATTCTGACCTTCCACGACGAGCGACTTCGCGAGATGTTTGATATAAAGATCTTTGCTGATGCCGATGCGGACGAGCGTATACTCCGCAGACTCCGCCGTGACGTTACCGAGCGCGGCAGGGATATTGACGGCGTCATCAAGCAATACGTTGAGACTGTCAAGATCATGCACGGCATCTACGTTGAGCCTACCAAGAAGTACGCTGATATTATGATCAACGGCGGAATGAACAAGACTGCCCTTGATATTGTGGCGGCAAGAATCTCCCACAAAATTAAGGAGGATGCGAAATGATAAAAAGAATAATTGACGTTGTCTTGTCGGTGATCTACGCAATCGCGGTGGTGATCCTTACGATAACCTTCTCTATTGGCTTGCCAATCTACGTAAGAGCGTTTTACTATTCTCATATTCCTTCTATACAGGAGGAATTTAAAACCGAGCTCGACATTACGTTGGAAGAGGATTTCATTAAGGAAGCGTATGACGAGGTGCTTGATTTTCTTGTTCTTGAGGGCAGGGAGTTCGGCACCGGACAGCTTCCGTTTTCCGACGAGGGAAAGGGGCATTTTGAGGATTGCAAGGTGCTGTTTGATCTTAACCGCAATGCGCTGATAATATCCGCCGTTCTGATAGTTGCTTTGCTGATTCTTAACCGCTTTGGCGTGATTGAGTTAAAAAAGCCGCGCGGATTCGGTTTGTCATTCTTCTCGGGGGTTGGCACGTTGTCCTTGTTTGCGTTGCTGGGAATTATTGTAGCTATGGATTTCTCGGCAGCCTTCACCGTGTTTCACAAGATATTCTTCCCGGGCAAGGATAATTGGCTTTTTGATCCTGCTACTGACCCGATAATACTCTTTATGCCTCAAAGATTCTTTATGCACTGCGCTTTGCTTATATGTGTGTCAATATTGACGATTTCTCTTTTACTTATCGTGATTGGCGCAATCAGGAAGAAAAAGATAAAACAGTAAGAATAGCAAAAAACAACCGCTAAAATGCACACAATAATTGGCATTTTAGCGGTTTTTTAATGCTTGCGTTCGAAAAGCTAAACGTATAAATATGTTTAGATTTATCGGATTAATTCTCTTTGCGGATAAAGTTGGTGTACACCTTAGACTCTCTTTCGATGGGTGGGAGCTGCTCCTTGCCGAGCCTGATGCACTTGATAAGAAAGGCCATGTTCTTGCCGAGGCCTCTCATGGTGTGCAGACCTTCAAGATCACGCTCAGCGTCCTCTGCGCCGTTGCCGTGTACCTGATTCCAGTATCTTGCGGAGACGATAGGCATATCGCTGATGGTAAAGTACTTGTTGAGTACGTCGAAGGAAGCGGTGCATCCGCCTCTCCTTGCTGCGACCACCGATGCGCCGACCTTCATCGACTTGTCAAAGCGGCTGCTGTAAAAGAGTCTGTCAAGCAGAGCGAGGAAGCCGCCGTTTGGTGAAGCGTAATATACGGGAGAGCCGATTATAAGACCGTCGGCATCCTTGAATTTTTCCGCGATCTCATTGACTATGTCATCGTGTACGCACTTACCAAGCTTACCGCAGGCATAGCAGCCCGAACATCCTCTTACAGCAAGGTGTCCTACGTGAATGATTTCTGCCTCCACTCCCTCCTTTTCGAGAGTGTATGCGACCTCACGAAGCGCTCTTGCGGTCGTGCCCTCCTTGTGTGGACTTCCGTTAAGAAGAATTACCCTCGGTGCGTGTTGAATGTTCATATCAGCCATAGCTTAAAGCTCCTTTCGTTTTCTATAATATATTATATACGAGGGGAATGAAAAATGCAAGAGGCAGATTATAATTGCTTATAATGCGGCAAAATAAATGTGAACAAATTGTAAATTCTATTTTTTGAGCATTCCCATCGAACCCTCTGCGATGGGGATAGCTTTTTTGCTTTTTCACCGTCGATTTTAGCGTACAATCGGCCCTGCTTTGTACCGTAAGGGCAGGGCGTGTAAACTTTTTTTGAGGGGCGAAAAAGCACCATAAACGAGCAAATGTAAAGTATTGCTTACTCAATTTTTGAGGCTTTACCTCATTGCCGCGAAAAGTCGAAAAAATGCAAAAATCGAGAAAATTTTGAAATAACTATTGATATTATTTAAATTATGTGTTATAATTTATAAAACTATTATTTGCGCGTATTATAATGCATGAAGAAAGGAGAGTTGTGATGATGGAAAACAAGTTCGTCAGCTTGCTTTACCCAAACGAAGAATCCGAGATATTTCACCGTAACAGAGCGAATTTGCCAAACGTCACCGAGGAAGTGTGTGACGAGCTCGGGCTTAACGAGATTTTTGATCTGAAGACCTCGTCCCTGACAGACTATTTCACCACCGACGAGAGCGTTATTTCTTACCGCCAGTCCACCGTCCGCGACCTTCTTTCGATACCTGAGCTTCTTGATACGCTCTCGGGCATACACCCCATTCTTGATGACATTCGAGAGCTCCGCAGACTTGATAATGAAAACGTCACCTCCGCGGACTCCTATCTATACAGCATCACTGAGATTGAGCTTTACGTCTCCTGCCTTGATACCTTAAGACGTGGCTTTGCCGGCGTGAGGGACAGGATCACGAGCCCTGCTTTCTCGGCGCTTTCCGACTTCGTGCATGAGCTCACCGAGTCCGACTATTACCGTGAGCTCAACGAGAAGCTCGAGGCACTCTCCGACAGAGTCCACGAGGTTAAGAGCATTACCATCGGCGTCAACCTTGACAGAGAGCTCAGACCCGAGTCTGCGGGAGTCATTTCCATCAACTCCGAGCACTTCAAGTCGGGTAAGCTGCTTGACAAGATTCTCAGACTCTCCTTTAAGAACGATGCCTTTACCTGCATCGCCAACCTCGCCCCCTTCGGTAAGGGACAGAGCGACAACAAGCAGGAGGCTCTTATCGGAGCATTCAACAGCGCGATAGAGGACGTCTTCCGCTCCTCGGTCAAGGGGTGGAGAAACGTTGTTGCAGACTACGTTATGGATAACACCGACTTCCTCCTGAAGCTCCTTCCCGAGATAGAGTTTGTATCAAGGGCAGCAGAGCTTCTTACCAAGCTTTCGACTCATCCCGGCTGTTCCATCTGCTATCCCGAGCTTGCTCCCATGGCGGATAAGCGCTTTGAGTCGACAGGACTTTACAACCCCCGCGTGGCGCTTGCCATAGACGATGAGATAGTAACCAACGACCTCTCGTTTGACGACGAGGCGAGAATATACGTATTAACGGGCCCCAACCGAGGCGGTAAATCGGTTATCACGGTCGCTCTCGGAGCGGCGCAGGCTATGTGTCAGCTCGGACTTCCCGTGCCGGCAGAGAGCTGCGTTATCTCCCCTGTGAGCGGCATATTCACCCACTTCCCCGAGGGCGCTGACGACACCATCGATAAGGGAAGACTCGGTGAGGAATGCGCAAGACTCAAGGAAATATTCGACTCGGCGGATGAGAATACGCTCATTCTCCTTGACGAGTCCCTCTCCTCCACCGGCGCTTACGAGGCGTCGTATATAGCCTCCGAGATCCTCTCGGCCTTCGCGGTTATGAGATGCCGCGGAATCTTCTCGACTCACCTTCATGAGCTTGCCGCATCCGTACCGGATATCAACGAGCGCTCGATGAGGCAGGGCGGCATCAGGCTTGATACTCTCGTTGCCGGCATCGAGGAGGGACAGCGATCCTTCAAAATTTACAGAGCTAAGCCCGACGGCAAGTCTTACGCAAGAGACATCGCCGATAAATACGGCCTTTCCTTTGAGAATCTTATGGAAAGGATGGGCGCCAAGCGTACTTAAGCAATGGGAATAGTAATTGGAATAGACGTCGGCGGCAGCACGACCAAGATAGTCGGCTTCCGTGATAAGGACGGTAAGCGCGAGCTGATAAGTCCGCAGCTCGTCAAGGCAAACGATCCGCTCACAGCGACTTACGGGGCCTTTGGTAAATTTACGGACGAAAACGGTATCAAGATATCCGATATAGATAAGGTCCTTATGACCGGCGTGGGATCATCCTACGTCAAGCACGATCTCTACGGCATCGAATGCGTGAGAGTTCCCGAGTTCGACTGCATAGGCAGAGGAGGTATGTACCTCTCAGGACTTGAGAACGCGATCGTGGTCAGCATGGGCACCGGCACGGCGATCGTGCACGCAAGAAGCGACGGTACGATGAAGTACCTCGGCGGTACGGGAGTCGGCGGCGGAACGCTTCTCGGACTCTCAAAGCTGCTTGTCGGCGCGGCGGATATCGGTCACATCAGCGAGTTCGTTGCGGAGGGCGACCTTGGCAACGTTGACCTGAGGATCAAGGATATGACCGCATCGGGCACACAGCCCGTGATGAACGCGGATATGACCGCGGCAAACTTCGGTAACGTCTCCGACGTTGCCACCAAGGCGGATATCGCCAAGGGAATCACAAACCTCGTCTACGAGACGGTCGGTATGGTTTCCATCTTCGCATCACGCTCGGTGGGAGTCACCGATATAGTCCTCACGGGTAACCTCACGAGGCTTGACTCCTGCAAGGCGAAGTTTGAGGAGTTCAACGGTCTGGGGTACGGAGTACGCTTCGTTGTTCCCGAGCTCTCGGAGTTCTCCACAGCTATCGGATGCGCGATCTCGGCATTCGGATAAAACAGAATACTCTATACCTGAAAGGATCTATGATGAATATCTTTCGTTTCATTATACCTAAGAGCCTTGTTGAATACGTCACGGCGGACAGCACCGTCAGACAGGGATTTGAAAAGATGCGCTTTCACAGATACGTAGCAATACCCGTTCTTGACGGCGACGGAAAATACGTCGGTATGCTGAGAAACGACGATATTCTTCAGTATTTCTTATCGGTAGAGAGCTTTAATATGAAATCGGCTGAGAAGGTAACGGTCGGTCAGATCATCGACCAGTCCTACTCGAGGCCGCTGTACCACACTTCAACGATGGATGAGCTCTTTGAGCTCGTAAAGGAGCATAACTCGGTCCCCGTGGTGGATGACAGAGGCTGCTTCATCGGTATAGTATTAAGACGCGACGTTATGAACTTCCTTCTTAAGTACTACGATCCCGAAAAAAGAACTTAAACTGTTTAATGTAAGGCGATGAGCCTTTAGCAATATTTCGAAATCTTACTTTGACGCGACCACGTCGGAAAGGATTAATAATGGCAGATCAGATTAGAAATGAGAACGTGGGAGAGGTAAGCTCCCCGACACCGGAGGAAAAGGTAGAGGTTACCACCCCTGCTGCTCCCGAGGAACAGGCAGAGAACACCGCTCCTGCCCAGACTGAGGAAGCGCCCGCGGAGGAAACACCCGCAGAGGCACCTGCAAGCAATGAATCGGCACCTGCAAGAAAGGCGCCGGCTTTTGCCGAGCCTGAGAGAAAGGCGCCCCCCACATTTGCAAGCGAGCGCGACAATTCGGGCGAGGCACAGAATAAGCCCGAGAGAAAGCTCCCGACCTTCAAGAATGAGGCGGACGGAGAAAACGGAGGTAAACCTCAGAGAAAGGAGCCCGTTATCAAGCCTAAGGAGAGAAAGCTCCCCGTGTTTGCTAACGAGGTAAAACAGCATCAGGAGGATGACGAGGGTGAGGACGTCGATTTCACCTCGGATTCCATCACTATGCCTTTCTCGGTTCCCGCAACAGCGGCTGCCATTGGCGTAGACGCATCCGACGTTGCCGAAACAGGCGGCAAGAAAAAGAAGAATAGGAAGAATAGGAAGAATAAGGCGGGTAATGACGCAGTAGCTCCCACCACTGTCGTTGAGGCAGAGAAGGCTCAGGCTAGCAACATGGATCAGATGGATGAGCTTTCGCAGATGGGCGTAGCAGGTGTACCCTTCGGCGCAGGCTATGATGCCGCTACTAGACCTTACGTTCCTACATATGATAAAGAAAATGCACTCTTGGGCGCAAAGCAGGAGCTCGCAAATTTCGCTGAGCCCGAGCCCATGCCCGAGTACACCCCTTTTGACAAGAATTCCGGCACAAGCGAGGCAGCAAGCACCGCTAAGTCCGCTCCTGCCAAAAAGGACCCTTGGATAGATCCCGGTATTGCAGAGGCTAACGCTCTCCTTTCCGACGATAAGGCGGAGAGAAAGAGAAGAAAGTCAGTCAAGAATCAGCCCGCGAGCACCGCATCCGAGCCCGCTCCTGTAGCAGAGGCTCCCGCAGGCGACAATTCCGAAAACAAGCCTACCGAGAGTGGATCCGCATCGGCTCCCACCTCTGTACCTGCATCTGTAAATGAGAAGCCTATCGATCCCGGCATCGAGGAGGCTGCGGCGCTTCTTGAGGCTGCTGCGGCAGAGAAGCTGAGACTCAAGGCTCTTAAGGCGGCTAAGCGCAATAATAACAGCGAGGCTCCCGCAGTCGTGGTCGAGACTGCAGAGGCTAACGCTCCCAAGACAGAAAACGCAGCGCCTGCGGCGGCATCTCCCGTAGCTGCTCCCGCTCAGGCTGAAAATACACAGAGCCAGGCTCCTCTTACCAATGCCGAGGCTCCCAAGAAGGTTATGCTTCTTCTTCCCGAGGATAAGTCCGGTATGGGCGTTGTTGCTTCCGAGGGCGTTGAGGTAGAGGCATACTCTGTTGACGAAAATCAGGCAACGCCTATTCCCATGAAGCAGGTAGACGTTCCTACTGATGCATACAATAAAAAGAAGAATAAGAAGGATCAGAATGCCGAGCTCGAGGCTCTTGCCGTTGTTTACGGCGCTGAGAGAGCAAGACAGCTTGCATCCGGAGGCAAGAAGGCTGAGAAGAAGGCCGCTCATCCCGATGCAGAGCCTTACGTTGCTCCCGTTAAGGCGTCTCCCGCTAAGGAGAGCGCTCCCAAGACTGTTTCCACTGCCGCTTACGACGCTAAGAAGGACGCTAAGGACTCCCAGCGCGCGCAGCGCGAGGCACTTGCCGTTGTTTACGGCGAGGAGAAGGCCAGAGAGCTTGATGCCAAGAATGCTAAGGGCGACAAGTCTGCTAAGGCTGCTGCCGCTGCGGTAGTTTACGGTGATGCTGAGCCCTACAATGCACCCGCTAAGGCTGCACCCGCCAAGGCAGAGCCCAAGGCAAAGAATGAATTCTCTCCCGAGGCATATGCCAACAAGCAGGATAAGAAGCTTGATAAGCAGGAAGCAAAGGCAGAGAAGAAGGCAGAGAAGGAGGCGCTCCTCGCAGTAGCCGCTGCGGATAAGCAGAAGGCTAAGGAGGATAAGGCTGCGGCTAAGGAAGCAGGCAAGCCCGTTGTAGCTCCCGTAGTAACTCCCGTTTACAGCGATTCCGAGCCCTACAATGCACCCGCTAAGGCTGCACCCGCCAAGGCAGAGCCCAAGGCAAAGAATGAATTCTCTCCCGAGGCATATGCCAACAAGCAGGATAAGAAGCTTGATAAGCAGGAAGCAAAGGCAGAGAAGAAGGCAGAGAAGGAGGCGCTCCTCGCAGTAGCCGCTGCGGATAAGCAGAAGGCTAAGGAGGATAAGGCTGCGGCTAAGGAAGCAAGCAAGCCCGTTGTAGCTCCCGTGGTAACTCCCGTTTACAGCGATTCCGATCCTTACTACGCACCCGCTAAGGCTGCACCCGCTGAGGCAGAGCCCAAGGCAAAGAAGGAATTCTCTCCCGAGGCATACGCTAACAAGCAGGAGAAGAAGCTTGAGAAGCAGGAAGCAAAGGCAGAGAAGAAGGCAGAGAAGGAGGCACTCCTCGCAGTAGCCGCTGCAGATAAGCAGAAGGCGAAGGAGGATAAGGCTCAGGCTAAGGCCGAGGCTAAAAAGGAGACTCCCGTAGCTGCTCCCGTATATAACGATTCAAACTATGACGAGGGATACGATCCTTCCACATTTGAGAAGGCTCCCGTAGCTCACGATAATTCCAAGGCTGAGAGGAAGGCTGAGAAGAACGAGGCTAAGAACGAGTCCGCTGCAGCTACTCACGAGAAGGCTAAGGATAAGAAGAATAACAGAGCGGCAACCGCCGCTGCTCTCGTCGCTTTCTATAACGGCAACAAGCCCGTGAAGAAGACGGCAGAGAAGGAAGAGCCCACGCCCGTAGCAGAGACCGTATATCCCGACGCAAACTATGACGAGGGCTACGATCCCAACTGGGCGGCAAACGATAAGGCAAGGCAGGATGCCGAGAATGCGGCAAACAGAGAAGCCAGAGCCGCCGAGCGTCATGATGCCAAGGCTTCCAAGGACACAAAGCGCGATGCTAAGAGCCAGCATAAGTACGAGACTCACGAGGAGAAGATTATCCGCGAGCGTGAGGAAAGAGACGAGCTTCTTCTTACATATAAGGAAGAAATTGCGAGAGAAAAGGCTGCTAAGGCTGCCGCTAAGGCCGCTATGGGCAAGACCGCTCCTAAGTCCGAGACCACCGATGTAGTTTACTCCGATTACACCGAGACCTTTGATAAGGAAGCTTACGATGCCGCAAAGAAGGCTGAGGCTGACGCTAAGGCTCAGTCTGCGGCAGAGTCCGCATATAGAAGATCCGAGAAGCGCCTTGCGAAGAACGCAACAGCTGAGGAGAAGATCTTAGCGGATTACGATAACGCTACCGGCAGAGAGATCACCAATATGGAGAAGGCGGCAGAAATGCTCGCCATCGACAAGCAGTACACCAAGGAGGAAAAGGAAAGAGCCGAAAAGCTTCGCGCGGCAGAAAAGGCTATCGCTAAGGGCGAAAGATCTCTTAAGGAAACCAACGAGATCGTATATCCCGATTACGAGGAGCAGTTCGACGAGACTCTTTACAATACCGAGCTCGAAAACTCCAAGGAGCTTAAAGCAGCAGATGAGCTTGCAAAACGTGAACATAAGTTAGCAAAACACAACGATCGCGTCAATAATCGCGATGAAAAGGCGATGGTTGCTTATGACAAGGCTACCGGTGCTGCATTGGCAGCTGCTGAGGAGGAAGCAGAAATGCTTGCTCTTAATAAGCAGTATACCAAGGAAGAAAAGGAAAGAGCTGCAAAGGCTCGCGCTGCAGAAAAGGCTATCGCTAAGAGCGATAAGGCTCTTCGCGAGTTTGACGAGATCGAATATCCCGACTATGAGGAGCAGTTCGATGAGGCTCTTTACGTCTCCGAGACAGCGAGCGCAAACGAGGCAATAGCGGAAAAGGCGCTTGCAAGACACGCGCACAAGCTCGAGAAGCAGAATGCTAAGAGCGCTAACCGTGAGGAGAAGATGCTCGCCGCATACGACAAGGCTATTGGCGCGGCAACTGCTGCAAAGGAAGAGGAAGCAGAGATGCTCGCTCTTAACAAGCAGTACACCAAGGAAGAGAAGGAAAGAGCGGCAAGAGCTCTCGCGGCTGACAAGGCTATTGCCAAGGCTGAGAAGTCTCTTGAGCCCATCTACGAATCCATTTATCCCGATATAACCGAGACCTTTGACGAGATCCAGTATTCCAACGACCTTCAGGCTGAGGCAGATGCCTCAATTGCGCGTGATCTTAAGAAGCACGAGGCAAAGGTAGAGAAGGACATCGCCCGCAAGATCGCGCGCGAGGATAAGCTTATCTCGAATTACGATAAGGCTCTTGGTAAGCATATTAACACCGAAGCTCAGGAAAAGGAAATGGTTGCTCTCGCCAGACAGGACGAGAAGGAGACCAAGGCCCGCGCTAAGAAGTATAAGAAGCTTCTTGAGGCTGATATGCGCGCTGCTGTCAAGGCAGACGAGACCGGCTCTCACGGCGTGGTATATCCCGATCCCGAGTACCTTCCCGACGAGTTTGACGATAAGTTCCTTGAGCTTACCGCGGCTAACCCCGGCGACGTTATCGAGGGCAAGATCCCGAGAATAACCAGCGTCCGCGAGATTAGAAGAGCCGAGAGAGAGGATAAGGAGCTTGCCCTTCTCGTTAACAAGGAAAAGAGACGTCTTAAGAAGATCAGATACGACATCGAGACACTTGACATCGCAGACAAGTACGTCGAGGACGGATCTCTTGAGATGGCAGACACCCGTACCGTGCTTAAGGACGCCAAGCGCGCTGAGCGTGAGGATAAAGACCGCCGCGCGGTTAAGGAATACGAAAAGAATCTTGAGAACGAGGAGATGGTCTACTTCGCAGAGGATTACGACCTCAGACTCAAGAGAAACAAGAAGCGCCTTAAGAGAGCTAAGAAGTACGGCAAGTTCATGCTTGAGTACGGCTCAACCTACGATCCCGAGTGGGATGGCGACTTCAATAACTACGGTCTTCCCGAGGTTCACCCCTACACTGAGGGCGTTAAGCTTGCGAGAAGCAGAAGAAGAACACCCAAGAAGGAAAGACTTTCCTACTTCGATAAGAAGAAGCTCTCCGAGCTTTCCCGCAGCCAGTGCAAGGTCGATAATAAGATGATCGAGGCAAGAGTTCAGTCCGAGTACACCGCACTCAAGCTCGAGGTTGCGAGAGTTGAGCAGGAATTCTCCGGCGAGTACAGAACCCGCAAGGAAAAGCATTGGCTCCGTGACAGCAGAGCAAAGCTTAAGAATCTCAAGTCCAGAATCGCCAGCGCGCTCAAGTATGAAAAGCTTGACAACGAGCGTTACTATTCCGTAGTAGCGACCGACTTCGAGAGAGTCGACCTTCCCGCAAAGGCAGACCGCGAGGAGCTTGTAGCAATGCGTGAGGAGCTTATGCGACTTCTCGACATCCGTGACGAGATCAACACTCAGCTTCTTGAGCTCTACACAGGTACCGAAAACGGTATGAGAGGCAGCACCAAGGGCAGAGCAAAGGCAACTCTCAGAGCTCGTAAGTGGGCTCACGCCAAGCTCATGAGATACTTCAGAGTACTTAACAAGCACCGCGTAACACGTAATGAGAAGATGAGAATCTTCGATAAGATGGATGAGGTTGTCGACCTTAAGGGACAGCTTGCAAGAGCTAATTATATATTAAGGAAGGAAAGACCCGTCGGCAAGGTTAAGAGAGAGTATCTCAAGGAAAGAAAGATCGCTAAGCGTGATATCCGTATCCTTAAGAAGTCTATCGAGCGCTCCACAGTCAGAGCACTCATCAAGGCAAGAAAGCGTGAGAAGCAGGAAAGAGCAATGGTTATTGCATACAGCATATTCGCTCTTATCGCGCTCTTCGTTGTTGCTATGGTATTTATGGGCCCGACCATTATTCAGGCATTCAAGCTTCTCGTGCCCGAGAACTTCCATAAGTACTTAGACATCATTCTTAAGCATTGGCCGCTTTAATTTCGGGAGGAGACAGTTATGGCATTATTCCAGAAAAGAGATAGATTTGCTGATAAGATGATTTCCGATATGTCGGATAAGCAGCGTAAGGCAAAGACAGATAGGCTTGAGGAGCAGCGCGACGACGTTGTCCGCCGTATCGAAAAGCTTATGGTAAGGATCTCCAGAGAAACGAGAATGCGCCGCCTGAGGAACCGTAAGTATCCTCTCGGTGATGCACCCAACGACAGAGATCCCGAGTAAAATATACGTATTTTAAAATATTTTTGAGAAAATTGTATATAGCTATTGATTTTCCCCAAAAATTATGATATAATGTGCGTAGAAATATGAAAGAAATGGGGAGTGACCGAAAGGTCACTCTCTGTTGTTGTAAAAACAAATTCGTTTTCGCAAGAAAAAAGCACCGCGGAATTAAGAAAAAACATAGAAAATATGCTTCTATAAGATCGCGTGATATCGGGCGAAGGCGGGAAAAGGAAGAGTAAAATGAAGAAAAGCGTTAAGGAAACAGTAAGAGAGGCAATACTTCCCACCGTGACCGAGCTCGGTTACAGAATCTGGGACGTTACCTATTCCAAGGTCGGTGCCGACTACCACCTCGAGATCACCATCGATAACGATGCGGGCATCAATATCAACGATTGCGAGAAGGTGCACAGAGCTATCGATCCCATCATCGACGAGTGCGACCCCATCGAGGGCTTCTATTATCTCGACGTATCCAGCCCCGGAGCTGAGAGAGACCTTAGAACCGACGAGCATATCCTTTACTGTATCGGCTGGCGCGTTGAGGCAAAGCTCTTCTCGCAGAAGGACGGCAGAAAGTCATTTGTCGGCACACTCGTATCCTACGAGGACTCCACAGTTTCGATCAAAGAGGGTGATGAGACAGTATCTCTTGGACGCGACGAGATATCCAAGCTCACCACGGTCTACACCGAGGCATAAAACAGAAAAATATCCGCATTCCGCGGAATTATATATAAAATGTAATCAAATGATTACTTATTACTTAGTTTATTATAATAAATATAGAAAGGGCGTAGCATTTTGCTACGGGTAAAAAGGAAAAATGAACGCAGAATTATTCACTTCCCTTGACCTACTCGAAAAAGAAAGCGGCATATCCAAGGAGTATATGCTCGAAAAGATTGAGGAGGCACTCGCAAACGCATGCAGAAAAGAGGTAGGAGCAACCGCTCTTATCAGAGTGCATCTCGATCCCGTTAAGTGTGATATGAAGGTATATCACAGAAGACTCGTTGTTCCGGACGGAGAGGTTGTTGATCCCAAGTGCGAGATCGCGCTTTCTGAGGCTAAGTCCCTGAGCCGCAGAAACAAGCTTGGCGGCTACGTTGAGACCGAGCTCAAGACCAAGACCTTCCGCCGTTTCTCCGCGCAGACCGGTAAGCAGATGATCATTCAGGCTATCCGCACCGCAGAGCGTGAGAAGCAGACCCGCGCATACGAGGAGAAGAAGGAGGAGATCATCACCGCCGTTGTTGATAAGGTGGATATGATTTCCGGCAACCTTATTCTTGACACGGGTACAGGCTACGCGACTCTTATCAAGTCCGAGCAGATTCCCGGTGAGGTACACGACGTAGGCGACAGAATCAAGGTATTCGTTTCCGAGGTCAACTCGGGCGAGACCAGAGGTCCTATAGTATCTCTTTCCAGAATTCACCCCAATTTCGTAAAGAGACTCTTCGAGCTTGAGATCCCCGAGATCCAGGACGGCACCATCGTTATCAAGGGTGTGTCCCGTGAGGCAGGCTCCAGAACCAAGATCGCAGTTCAGTCCAGAGATGAGAACGTTGACGCCATCGGCTCTTGTATCGGTAAGAACGGTATGAGAATCAATGCTATTCTCTCCGAGCTCGGCGGTGAAAAGGTTGATATCATCAGATACAGCGATTCCATTGAGGAGTTTATTGCAGAGGCACTCTCTCCTGCCAAGGTTATCTCGGTAGTTATGGATGCAGAGCGCTCGGCTAAGGTTCTTGTTTCTCCCGATCAGCTTTCCTTGGCTATCGGTAAGGAGGGCCAGAACGCTAAGCTCGTTGCTAGACTCACAGGCTGTAAGATAGACATTAAGGCGTGATGGCAGATACAAAGAAGCCTTCCACAAAAAAGATACCCGAAAGACGTTGCGTCGGTTGCGGCGAGCACTTTCCTAAGAGTGAACTCGTAAGAGTTTTGAGAACACCCGAGGGAGAGGTGACACTCGACCTGACAGGCAAGAAATCCGGCCGCGGAGCATATATATGCAAGAAGTCGGCCTGCCTCAAGAAGGCGCGTAAGTCAAGGAGAATAGAATCCTCTCTCGAGTGCTCTATCCCCGATGAGGTATATGACAGAATGGAAGAAGAAATTAGCCATGGCTGATAATAACGTAATGAAGCGCGTCCTCGGAATGCTCGGCCTTGCGATGAAGGCAGGCAAGGTTGTAATAGGTACGGAGCAGGTGATAGCTTATCTTCAAAAAGAGAGGTTGAAGCTTGTGCTCCTATCGGGCAGTGCCTCCGAAGGGACGAAGAAGAAAATACTCCATAAGTGTGAGTTCTATAAGACACGCACAGAGGAATTAGGGATAGACACCGACGAGCTCGGCAGGTTGCTTGGCAAGACCTACACTCCCGCCGTAGTCGGTATTACAGACGAGAATTTTTCACGCGCAATAACTAATCTTTTAGATGGTGAAAATGCTTAAAAATGTAACATTAAATTTGCATAATCACCTTTAAACCCGAAAATTCCCGTCAAATTACAACGAAAGGGAATTCACCAAACGGTGAATGGTGAACAATATGGCAAAAGGAATTAAGATTTCCGAGCTGTCGAAGGACTTCGCGATGAAGTCTAAGGACGTTATCGAGGAATTTAAATCTGTAAATATTGAGAAGACCACGGGCGGCACCGTCTCCGACGAGGAGTTTGCTGTATTTATGCAGCATATTACCTCCAAGAATCAGATATCCGATCTTGAGGGATATCGCTCGGGTAAGATCACGATCAGAATAGCAGGCAAGGCAAAGGAGGAGCCTAAGGCGGCTCCCGCTCCTAAGGCTGAGCCTAAGGCAGCTCCTAAGGCTGCTCCCGCACCCAAGGCTGAAGCAAAGCCCGAGGTGAAGGCAGAGCAGAAGGCTGCACCCGCACCTAAGGCAGAGCCCAAGGCTGCACCCGCACCCAAGGTAGAGCCTAAGGCAGCACCCGCTCCTAAGGCTGAGGCTCCGAAGGAAGACAGACGCCCCGAGCCGAGACCCGAGGCACAGAAGCGTCCCGAGGGCCAAAGACCTCAGGGTGACAGAAACGCTCAGCGTCAGGACGGCCAAAGACCTCAGTTTGACAGAAACGGACAGAGACCTCAGGGCGACAGAAACGCTCAGCGTCAGGACGGTCAGAGACCTCAGTTTGATAAGAACAGAAGACCCGATGGTCAGGGCTATCAGGGTAACAATAAGTACGGCGCGCGTCCCTCCGACGATCCCTTTGCAAAGCGCCGCGAGAATATGAACCGTGAGGCAAACGGACAGAGAAAGCCCGGCGAGGGCTTTGGTAAGCCTCAGCAGAAGCCCCAGACCGCTCCCGCACCTAAGGCCGCTCCCGTAGTTGCCGAGGCTCCGAGAAAGGACTCCGGACTTCGTCCCGCTCAGCGGGCACTCGAGGCTCAGCTTGAAAGAAAGCAGAAGCTCGAAGCACAGCAGGCTCAGCAGAAGCCTCAGCAGCCCAAGAAGGAAGAGAAGAAGGCGGCTCAGAAGCAGCAGTTCAAGACTATTACCCCCACTGTTGACAAGAGCAATGTCAAGGGCGGCGTAAACCTCGACGGATACACCGCTGAGGAGAACAAGGGTAAGAGAATCATCGACACGAGAACCTCTCACGTCGACCTCTCCAAGTATGACGACCGCTACAACGATCAGTATTACGCAATACTTAACGGCACCGATCAGAAGAGCTCCAAGACCAAGCTTAAGAAGCAGGACAACAAGGGCCAGAATCAGAAGACCGCTAAGGATAAGGAAAGAGCTGCTCAGGAAAAGATCAAGCGTATGGAGCAGGAGAGAGCAAGACAGAAGCAACTTGAGATCACCGTTGGCGACGAGATCACCGTTTCCGAGCTTGCGATAAGACTTAAGAAGACCTCCGCAGAGGTTATCAAGAAGCTCATGATGATGGGCGAGATGAAGGGTCTCAACGACGTTATCGACTTCGGTACCGCGGAGATCATCGCTGACGAGTTCGGCGCAAAGGTTACACGCGAGATCGTTGTTACCATCGAGGAGAAGCTCTTTACCGAGGCAGAGGATAATGATGAGGATCTCGTTGAGCGCGCACCCGTAGTTTGCGTTATGGGTCACGTTGACCACGGTAAGACCTCTA
>CAZUQN010000031.1:0-17541 GCA_964622425.1 uncultured Ruminococcus sp. | reverse complement strand
CATAAAGATTCCGTCGGGGTAGTATCCCTGATCGAGCATACCGTTGAAGAGATAGGGCTTACCGTTCAGGCAAATACGATTTACACCGCCCGCCTCTCTTACGTCGACCCACCTGATGGCAAAGTAGCTTTCGATAACGTCATCGCCGCACTCCAGCGTGAACTCGTAAAGATTGGGCGTCTCGGGTGTCCAAAGCTTAACTTCTTTCGGCTCGATATTTGCGAAGCTTCCGTCAAACTCAAAGACCTCTCCGCTTTCCTTGAGCGTGATTCTTTTGTGTATATCTCCGCCGGTTACGGCTATCTTCACTCCCTTTTCATAGGGAGTGATTTTTATATCCTCGACGTAGACCTTCTGCGTTGCCTCGAGCCACACCGACTGCCATATTCCGCTGACGGGTGTATACCACATACCGCCTCTTTTGTACTTCTGCTTTCCGTAAGGGTACTTGTGGTCAAGGCTATCCCTCGCCACAACGCAAAGCTCATTCTCACCGTCCACTAACCTCTCGGTTATATCAAACGAGAAGGGAAGATATCCGCCCTCGTTTCTGCCTAGAAGTCTGCCGTTGAGATATACCTCTGAGGTCTGGTCAACCGCGCCGAAGTGCAAAACGATTCTCTCACCAAATCCATCGGGAATGGTGAACACCTTGCGATAATGCATAAAGTGGCAGGGAAGCACCGCCCTCTCGATTCCCGAAAGCTGACTCTCGGGGCAGAAGGGGACGAGTATTTTTTCATTATATTCCGAGCACTCCTCAGATTCGTTGAGGGCAAAATCCCACTCGCCGTTGAGCGAGATATATCCGCTTCTCTTAAACTGCGGTGTCGGATGGTATGCGTGAGGACAAGCTCTGTCCATTTTTTCTACGTATGGGGTAGTAAGCTTTGACATTTTTCACCTCAGACAAGAATCAGATTCAAGAAAGTAAGCACCGAGCAAAGAATGAGGAAGAGTATCGAGCCCACGTTGAGGACTCCGCTTTTCACGATCTCTCCGTCAGCAAGATAGAGCTCCTTATCTCTGCTGATCTGTAACTTTCTCTTTCTCCACATATGAATGAGCGCATAGATACCGCCCGCCATCATTCCGTATTGCAGGTTTGAATACAAAACGGTGATCATACCGTTAAGACCAAGCGATAACAGATCAAACTGCTCACCCATAACCATCAGCTCATATTGAACGTAATATTCGTTGATAGCTTCCTGTACCCACAGTCCGACGATAGAGCCCATAAAGTTGAAGAGCATATGCAGAAGTATCGTGTATCTTACGTCTCTTGTACGTGTATATACGTAGCCGAGAAGAGCGCCGAGAAAGGCCGCATAGAAGAATTGATAAAGATTAGCGTGCAGAAGGCCGAACGCCACAGCAGAGAAGAGTATCGCGATGTGATCTCCCCACGCTGAGAGACGGTCAATAATGAGCTTTCTGCAGATAAGCTCCTCGACTATGGGACCGATGACTACCATCAGCACAACGATCAGCCACATAGGGACTTCTTCGATGATGGTTGCTATGTCGTTTTCGGGTAGATTTCCGGTGACCGCCCCAACCATTTCGTTAAGGAGGTTACCGATAATGCTTCCGATAAGCATTAGTGCCTCTCCGATGAAGAAGAAAATGATAAAGTCCTTGATAGAGAGCTTTGATCTTTCCTTCGCCTGCGCTTTTTTTGTTCCGAGAAGCGCGAGGACAAAGATGGGGAATGCTATTAAGTACTGTACTCCCGAGCTGATGATGATCGCCCACAGTGAACTTTCTGCAAATTCGAGATATTGCTCATAGGGCATCATAATCGATGCCACCGCGTATATCACCGACGAGAGTAACTGAGATATTATGATGTATATAAACAGAGCTAAGAATACTCTTGAGAATAGCTTTCTCGCCTTGCGCTTCTTTCCTTCGCGCTCCTCAGGCGTCTCAATGATAACCTGATCGTATCCGTTATAGAATCCGTTCATTTTTACCTCCTTACGTGATGAAAGTGTAGTATAGATAATTCTACCATTATTCAGCCCGAAATTCAAGTCAAATACTCAAAATTTAAATTTAGTCCATAATTTTATAAGTATTACACGAAAATAATTAAATTTTTTGTTAAACATTTCAGGGCGTAAATTGACACACAACCTTGAAATGAAAAAAGATTTGTGATAAAATAATATCGTTATAATGGCGTAATTTTTTTGTTGCGCGAAAATGAGAGGCGGTGTAAGGGAAATGTTTATCCAAGGTTATGACAATGACAAATATTTAAAGCTGCAATCCCAGAAGATCAAGGAGAGAATATCCCTCTTTGGTGAAAAGCTCTATATAGAGTTTGGAGGCAAGCTTTTTGATGACTTCCATGCGTCGAGAGTTCTTCCCGGCTTTGAGCCAGACAGCAAGATAAGAATGCTTATCGAGCTTAAGGACGAGGCTGAGATCATCATCGCGATCAATACAGCAGATATCGAGAAGAACAAGGTGCGCGGAGATCTTGGAATTACCTACGATCTTGACGTCCTGAGACTTATTGACGCCTTCCGCGGATACGGTCTGTACGTCGGCTCGGTCGTTATGACTCGCTTTACCGACACCCCTGCCGCCCAGTCATTCAAGCTTAAGCTTGAAAACCTCGGTATCAAGGTGTACAAGCATTATGCTATCGACGGCTATCCTCACAACATACCCAAGATCGTTTCCGACGAGGGCTTCGGCCTCAACGAGTATGCCGAGACCACCCGTCCCGTCGTTATAGTCACCGCTCCCGGTCCGGGCTCAGGCAAGATGGCAACCTGCTTAAGCCAGATATATCACGAGAGCAAGAAGGGGATGAAGTCGGGCTACGCTAAGTTTGAGACCTTCCCGATATGGAACATTCCCCTCAGCCATCCCGTTAACCTCGCCTACGAGGCTGCTACCGCCGACCTCGCTGACGTAAATATGATCGACCCCTTCCATCTTGAAGCCTACGGTGTGACCGCGGTTAACTACAACCGTGACGTAGAGGTATTTCCCGTCCTCCGCTCTATGCTTGAGCAGATTCTCGGAGAATGTCCCTATAAGTCCCCCACCGATATGGGTGTAAATATGGTCGGTAACTGCATCTTCGACCACGAGGCAGTCTCCGCCGCGGCAAAGCAGGAGATAATCCGCCGCTATTACAGCGCTCTTTGCAAGCATAGAAAGGACGGCGGAGCCAAGACCGAGATAGAGAAGATCGAGCTTATTATGCGTAAGCTTTCCTGCTCTCCCGTGCTTGACAGACCCGTTGTTGAGGTGGCGGCTAGGAGAGCAGAGGAGACCTCAGCTCCCGCAGTTGCTATTGAGCTCAATGATGGCAGAATTGTGACGGGTAAGACCTCGTCACTCCTTGGCGCATCCTCCGCCGCGCTCCTTAACGCTCTTAAGGCGATTGCAGGTATAGATAAGGACGAGGATATAATTTCTCCCGACATTTTAGCGCCCATTCAGGTGCTTAAAACGGACAATCTCGGCAACCACAACCCGAGACTCCATACCGACGAGGTGCTTATCGCTCTCGCCATAACCGCGGTAAACTCCGAGTCTGCCGACCGTGCTATGAAGGCACTCCCCGATCTCAAGCACGCAGAGGTGCATTCCACGGTCATTCTCTCCGAGGTTGACGCATCTACCTTCAGAAAGCTCGGTATGCAGCTTTCCTGCGAGCCTCAATACCAGACTAAGAAGCTCTTCCACAGATAACTCATGAGATACGATAAATGGTTAAGTAAAAACACCTCGTCTCTCGCCGGCAAGACGGTGGCTATCTCAGGCTCCACAGGAGGCCTCGGCAAGCATATATGCCGCTACCTCGCCTCCCTTGGCGCAAGGCTTATTCTTCTTGACCGTAACCGCGAGCGCTCCGAGGCGAATAAGGCCGCTCTTGAGTCCGAGTTTTCGGGTGTCGATGTATCTCTCATTCGTCTTGATCTTGTTGATATTAACTCGGTAGCCGATGCAACCGAGCGCCTTAAGGACGTCGAGCCTGATTTCCTTATACACAACGCAGGCGCATACAGTATCCCGAGGTGTGTATCAAACAGCGGATACGACAACGTCTTTACCATCAATTTTGCCTCGCCTTACTATATGGTGCGCGAGCTTTTGCCCACGCTCAGAAAAAAGCAGGGCAGAGTCGTTGTTGTCGGAAGTATTGCTCATAACTACTCAAAAATTAATGAGGCAGACTTTGACTTCGCAGGCGTAAAGCAGGCCTCTAAGGTCTACGGCAACGCCAAGCGTTATCTTATGTTTTCTCTTTACGAGCTTTTCGAAAATGAGAGCGAGGCAACCCTTGCAGTTACCCACCCGGGTATCACTTTCACCAACATTACCGCGCATTACCCGAAGCTTATTTTCGCTCTTATAAAGCACCCGATGAAGGTCATCTTTATGAAGGCCGAAAAGGCGGCTCTCTCCATAGTGAAGGGCCTTTTTGACAAGACCGAGTATCACACCTGGTACGGCCCTCGAGTCTTTGACGTGTGGGGACTCCCATCAAAGAAAAAACTCCGTACATGCTCTGCTAATGAAAGCTCGAGGATAGCAAATATTGCCGATAGGGTGTATTTTGACATCAAGGAGAAAACTAATACTGCCGTAAATTAAATACCAAAATCCATAAAAAGAAAGTGAACATAAATATGAAGCTTTTGAAAAAGCTCCTTGCGCTGCTCCTGATAATCTCACTGACGATTTTCGCAGGCTCCTGCGATAATGGCTCGGACAATAATGACGATCCGCCGACAGTTGATAACGGTGACAGCGACAATAACTCCAACGATATAGAGAAAGATCCTGACGGTGATAATAATGAGAATCCTGAGCCTCAAACCGCAACCTATACCGTCACGGTAACCAATCCCTTTGGCAAGCCTATTTCCGGCGTTACTGTGTTTATTCATAAGGATGGCGGAGCGGACTACAACGTCTGCGCAACCCCTGCTGTGACCGATGACGAGGGTAAAGTAAGCTTTACACTCGATACCGCATTTACATACTCGGTTCAGGTTCAAACTATCCCCTCGGTTTACTCGGCTCCTGACGGCTATTTACCCGCAGAGAGATATCGTTTTAACGGCTATGAATCCGTTGTCACTCTTGACTTTAGTGGCGTTGTCCCCGCCTCGTATGAGGTAGGTGATCCTATCGCAAACTTCACTCTGACCGACATTGACGGCAACAGCTATGAGCTCGCAGAGCTTCTTGAGACCAAGAAGATGGTAATGCTTAACTTCTGGTTTTATAAGTGTGATCCTTGTGCGCTCGAGTTTCCCGCCCTCAACACCGCTTACAATAAGTATAGCGATAAGATCGAGGTGCTTGCGATAGATGATTGCGACAGCCTTTCTTACGTGCAGGGATACGAGTCTTACAGAGGTTTTACTCTTGATATGCCTCTCTTCTGCGTCGGTTACGACACAGATGTTTCTAACGAGCGCTTTGGCGCAAAGGGTTGGCCTACCACTGTAATTATTGACCGCTACGGCATCGTCTCCTATATCCACGTCGGAGCGGTTACCTCCACGTCCGCGTGGGAGGATCTCTTTGCTTATTATACCTCCGATTCCTACGACGGAGAAGTGGTTGAAAGCGTAAACGACGTACAATAAAAAATGCTCTGCCGAGGGTCAATACTACTCTGCAGAGCTTTTTTACCTTCACTTTTACCTTCACGAAATATTTCCGCCTTGACAAATATTTTACGCGGGTGTATAATATAAGCGCGCGAGCGTGCTTTGATTGACAAAACATACCATAAAGTATATTTAAGGTTCGCGTGCTATTATTTCAAAGAAAACGTTTTTAGTCAAAATGGGTTACATACCGATTTCAGGAGACACCTATGGCAAAGAAAAGCAATAAAAAGAAAAAGTGGATATACGGAAGGCATCTGGTCGTGCGTCACACTCTCGGACCCTTCTTCCGACTTTACTCCCGTATAAGATACGGTGCCAGAATAAAGAGCTTTAAGGAAGAGGGAAAGAGACAGTACTTAGTTCTTTTCAATCACCAGACAGCCTTCGACCAGTTCTTCGTCGCTCTGTCCTTCAGACAGCATCTTTACTTCATAGCTTCCGAGGATATTTTCTCTAAGGGTTTTTTATCAAGAGCCCTTCGATATCTCGTCGCTCCAATCCCGATTAAAAAGCAGACGACCGACGTCCGCGCTGTAATGAACTGTATGAGAGTTGCCAAGGAGGGTGGCAGCATCTCTCTTGCTCCCGAGGGTAACCGTACTTATAGCGGCAAGACCGAGTATATGAGCCCCTCTATTGCTCCCCTCGCCCGTAAGCTCGGGCTTCCGATCGCCCTCTATCACATCAAGGGCGGCTACGGTGTTCAGCCGAGATGGGCAGACAACGTACGCAAGGGAAGAATGGATTGCTACGTTTCGAGGGTTATCGAGCCCGAGGAATATATGAGCCTTACCGATGATGAGCTCTTTAACCTTATCAATGACGGGCTCTACGTTGACGAGGCGAATGCGGATAACCGCTTCTACCACAAGAATAGCGCTGAGCACCTCGAGCGCGTGCTCTACGTATGTCCCGAGTGCGGATTTTCGAGCTTTGAATCCTGCTGTGATACCGTAGAGTGTAAGAAGTGCGGCCTTAAGGCGCGATACCTTCCTACAACAGAGCTTGAGGGTGTAGATAACAAGCTTCCATACCGCTTCGTTAGCGATTGGTACGAGGCGCAGAGCAGCTATATCAATTCTATCGACCTTACAGCGCTTACGGATGCGCCCATATGGGAGGATGTTTCCTCCTTATCTGAGGTTATCCCTTATGAGAAGAAGCGCCCGATCTCGGATGTGTGCAGGGTATCGCTCTTTGGTGACAGAATAGTAGTCAAGGGCGAGGGAGTTGATGAGACCTTCCCGTTTGCCGAGACCTCCGCAGTTACCGTGCTTGGCAGAAATAAAGTTAATATTTACTATGGCGATAAAATATACCAGCTCAAGGGAGAGAAGAGTATGAACGCAATCAAATACGTTCACTTCTTCAATCGCTATAGAAATATAAGAAAAGGAGATACAAATGGAAAATTTTTGGGACTCTAGTGTTTGGGGATTTATAATGATCATCGCCGCTCTTCTCGGCGCGCTATTGGCAGGAAATACGCTTAAGAGAAAGGTTCCCTTTATGAAGAATTCGCTTATGCCCGCGTCGGTAATAGGCGGCACGCTTCTGATTATAATCGCGGCTATCTACAAGGGCATTACAGGCGACGTAATGTTCGACACACTCCTCTTTAATAATGCAGGTACCGCTTACCTCGAGATGATAACCTATCATACTCTTGCGCTTGGCTTTATCGCTTCTACTCTTAAGATTACGAATAGCCATCTTAATAAGCAGAGAACTACCGAGATCATCAACACAGGCATTACCACAGTCGCTACCTATCTTATTCAGGGTATATTCGGTCTCGCGATAACCATGATAGCCGCCCTCATTGTCAAGGACTTCTTTGCCGCCGCAGGAATGATTCTCCCCTTTGGATACGGTCAAGGCACAGGTCAGGCAATGAACTACGGTAATATCTACGAGCAGGATTACGGCTTCATCGGAGGCAAGAGTTTCGGACTTACAATTGCGGCTCTAGGCTTCCTCTCTGCATCATTTGGCGGTGTTATTCACCTCAATATTATGAAGAAGCGGGGAAAGATCAAGATCTCCAAGGAGACGGCCTTGCACAACACTGAGGCTGTAGAGGGCAGCAACGAGGTTCCTATGCAGGAGAGCCTCGATAAGATCTCTATTCAGATCGCATTTATCTTCGTTTCTTATGCTCTTGCGTACCTCTTTATGTATCTTCTTGGACTTATCATTCCCGGCATGAAGTCCACTATTTACGGCTTTAACTTCCTTCTCGGCGTTCTTTGCGCAACTCTTGTTAAGTTTGCGACAAGATGGCTCCGTAAGAAGAAGCTTATGAACCGTGAGTATATAAACAACTTTCTCCTCACCAGACTCAGCAACTTCTTCTTCGATATCATGATAGTTGCGGGTATTGCGGCTATCCGTCTTGATGTTCTCGAGAAGTATTGGGGCATCGCCCTCATCCTCGGAGTAGTTGGTCTTGTTATCACTTACGCCTATAACAGAATCGTTGCAAAGCTTCTTTTCAAGGATTATGTGGAAGAGCAGTTCCTCGCTATGTACGGTATGCTTACCGGTACTGCCAGTACGGGAATAATCCTTCTTCGCGAGGTTGACGGTGACTTTAAGACACCTGCTTCGGATAATCTTATTTATCAGAATTTTCCCGCGATCCTTCTCGGCTTCCCGATGCTTATTCTTGCTACCTTAGCGCCGAAGAATACGGTTCTTACTCTCGTGATAATCGCGGCTTACTTCGTGGTTCTTAACGTAGTTCTCTTTAGAAGCTTTATCTTTAAGAAAAAGGGTAAGACGAATTCTTCTGCCGATGATAAAGCAGAGTAATGTAAAAGCAATAGAAAAAACAATAAAAAGAGGAAAAACATAGGCTTTCTGGCCGTGCTTTCCTCAAAATACGCTTAATATTAAGGAGGTACTGCGTTTTTACACAATACCTCCCGTTTTTTTGTTATGACTGAACGGAGCAGATCCATCCTTATGTAATTATTTTTGCTTCCACCAGGACAGCTTCGACAGTTTTTCCTTACCGCTCTTGAGTATACGCTGTATACGCTTCTTATGTCTGCAGGGCTGTTCCTTACAGTTCTGGCAGGCGAGGGAGCCGTTTGTATTCTTTGCGAATCTTTCGGGGTAGAGCTTGTACATTACCTCCCATACGATGAGCAGAACAAGCGACATACCGAGCAAGCTCCACGTATACGGATGAGGTATGAATATAAAAGGGGTGAACATCATTGCGTAATCCCAGTTGTATATTCTGCAATCCGCACAGCACTTGTTCTTCAAGAACCAGTCACGTATAGGGCAGAAGAAGAGGATACATACAATATCGCATATTCCGTATGCGAAGGATATTAGCATAAGTATTCCGGCGTCGAAGACATCTGTGAAATAGAGCACGCCGAAAACAAGGTTGAGCGCGATCCAGCACACAGTCAGCGTGAAGGTTGCACGCCATGAGGTAAGGCTAGGCTTCTCATCGCTTATCGGCACGTAGTTGCGCTTAAGCTGCTTCTGGCACCCGATGGTCTCGAGCTTGGATGGGAAGAGTCTGAGGATCATTCCCGCCGCAAGGCATATCCACCAGAAGGCCCAGAATACAGGATGAGCTCCTATTTCACCAAAGGGAAGCTCGGAGCCTTCGACTCTGCTTACTATGTACAAAACAAGCGCCGATACGAACAACAGAACTCTGAATGCAAGCTTCAGATAATGATATATAAAGAAATGTGAAAGATATTCCGATAGCTTTCTCATAAAAAACCTCTTTAACAAAACTTTAACACTAACGTAAAGTATACCATTTACGCCTTGATTTGTCAAGCATTGACGATCCCGAGAAATGTCTTTTTTGTTAAAAATAAGTGAACATTGCAAAAAGTTGGTATTGTCTAAGGATTAAACGCCGAGTGAGTGTGCGGCGCGCATAAGTTACGTAGCAAAAAAGATAAATCCTGCACAGAGCTTTTATGCCCGAGCAGGATTTATTTTTATATGCGGTTAATTATCCGAGAAGCGGAACCGAGATGTACATAGGAGTGCATCTGCCCTCGGTGATTATCTCAAGGATAGCTCTGTTCATAGCACCAACCTCATCGCCCGCCTTGAGGGTGAAGCGTGTAGATGCCTGACCAGTGGAGTGGGGGTTGAAGCCGTGAACCATAAGAGTCTTTCTGCCGCTTGCTGTGAAGCCATCGGGAAGGATCCAGCGCATAGAAACGTTTCTGGGCTCATCCTCGAAGCAACACTTGGAGTTGAAGAATACGGTAAGACCGATCTCCTCGCCGGGAGCGATGTCGGGAGCTCTGTCGAGCGCTACCTGCACGGTCATAAATACGTTTTCCTCGTAGATAGAGTAGGGGAGAAGTCCGCTTGCTACGGGCTTGATCTTGCCGGAGGTGAACTCGATGAGCTTCTCGTGTACGTCAGCGGTGAGCACGTCCTCCTCGCCAAACTCTACGCCGTAATCAGCGTAAGCGCCGTCAGGAGTGAAGTTGGTGTGCTTGGTGCTGTTATAGGTAAGAACCACGGGAGCGATATTCACGATTCTCTCGGTAAGCTCTGTGCAGGTCTTGGGAACACTCTTACCGTTGTTACCCTTTGCCAAGGATACGGTGATGATATCGTCGCCTATGTACTGACGCCAGTCCTCGGGAATACCTGCCATACCGTAGAGGATACCCATAGTTGCGCCAACGGTTGCGCCGGTGCAGTCGGTGTCGTCGCCGCAGTTGATAGCGGTGATCATGGACTTCTTGAAGTCACCCTCACCCCAGAGAAGACCTATTGCCGCATATGTAACGTTGGAGGGAGCCTCAAACCAGCCGTTTCCTATATCAGAGTTAAGCTGCTGAACAGCGTTTCTCGCGTCAATCCAGCTCATACCGTTATCATAGCACTCAAGCACGAACTTGATGCTCTTTGCCATTCTCGACTCGTCGGGAATAGCTGCAAGACCTACCTCGATACACTTGCGGAGGTCGGAAACGACGAATGCCGCAGACTGAAGAGCCGCAACGAATGCCGCCGCGAAGGTACCTTCACCTGCGCCGTGGTCAACCATCGCGTCCTCCATAGCGTACTTAGCCGCTACGTGGGGCATTGCGGGAGATACGGTAGCCCACACCTCGCTTCTGATCCAAGCGCCGTTGGAGTTGCGCCAGTCGTTGTCATAGTCACCCGACATAGGCGCGGGGATACCTCTCTTGAGGTTAGACTTGCCAAGACCGTACTCGTTCCAGTGGGGAGTGATATATGAGATCCAGTGCTCGCCAAGCATATTTGCGTTGATTGCCGCGGGGCCGCACTGCTCGAGAGCGTAGAGCCACACGAGCTGAAGGTCGAGGTCATCGTTGGGGAGAACAACACCGGGAGCTGTGGTAAAGCCCTTGATATCGTTGATCTGGCGAAGACCCTCGAAGGGTGTGCCCATAGTTCCGCCGATATTCTTGCCTATCCAGCAGGCCTTAACCTTGTCGGCGTACTTTTCCTTGTCGAGCTTAATGATGTACTTGGGATTTGTTCTGAACATTTTGAGAGTTCCTCCTGAAGTTTTTATAACTACCACTATATTACACTAAACGCGAATAGTTTTCAAGAGTATTTTAAATATTTTTATAAACTTTTTATTCCGTATTGAAAAAAGAACAATATTGTGGTATAATTATAAAAGAAGTTAAACTTATGTTAAAAACACTTGAGGAGGCAGAATGGCTGAGAATAAAACCTATATCGCAATAGACCTTAAGTCCTTCTATGCCTCCGTCGAGTGCGTAGAGCGCGGACTTGACCCCTTGACCACCAATCTTGTTGTCGCGGATAAGGGGCGCACAGAGAAGACGATTTGCCTTGCCGTCTCTCCGTCACTGAAGGCCTACGGAATTCCTGGCAGAGCAAGGCTCTTTGAGGTCGTCGCAAAGGTGAGGGAAGCAAACTATATACGCAGAGCAAACGCTCCTTACAGACGCTTTACGGGTAAGTCATACCACGCGCCCGACCTTGCTAAGAATCCCTCGCTTGAGCTCGATTATATAGTAGCACCGCCAAGAATGGCGCATTATATCAAGTGGAGCACACGCATATACGAGGTGTATCTGAGGCACGTCGCGCCCGAGGATATCCACGTCTACTCCATTGACGAGGTGTTCATTGACGCCACGCATTATCTCCGAGTACGAGGTATGAACGGCCACGAGTTTGCGCGTATGCTCGTCAAGGAGGTGCTCGCCGAGACGGGAATAACCGCTACCGCGGGCATCGGCACCAACCTTTACCTCGCCAAGGTCGCTATGGACATTGTTGCCAAGCACGTTGAGGCGGATAAGGACGGAGTCAGAATTGCCGAGCTTGACGAGATGTCCTACCGCAGACTCCTTTGGGATCACAGACCCCTCACCGATTTCTGGCGAGTGGGCAGGGGATACTCGCGCACCCTTGAGTCGCACGGACTCTATACCATGGGTGACGTCGCGCGTTGCTCGTTAGGTAAGCCGACCGATCGCCATAACGAGGACCTCCTCTATAAGCTCTTCGGTGTCAACGCCGAGCTTCTTATAGATCACGCATGGGGATGGGAGCCTTGCACAATGGAGGCAATAAAGAAGTACAAGCCCGAGAGCAACAGTATGGGCTCGGGGCAGGTGCTCCATTGTCCATACACCTTCGATAAGGCAAAGCTCATTGTCCGCGAGATGGCAGATGCTCTCGCCCTCGACCTTGTAGAAAAGGGGATAGTTGCCGAGCGAATCGTCCTTACCGTCGGCTACGATATAGATAACCTTAACGGCAAAAATAACGCCTCCTACGACGGAGACGTCACCACCGATTTCTACGGTCGTAAGGTTCCAAAGCACGCTCATGGCACCGCCGCCCTTGGCGGCTTCACCTCGTCCACAAGAGTTATACTTGATGCCGTCGACTCGCTTTACGATCGCATCGTAGATCCTCGTCTCCTTGTCAGGAGATTGAATATCACCGCGGATAACGTCATTCCCGAGACCGAGCTCAAGCCGGAAGCAACCGCCGTACAGCTTGATCTTTTCACCGACGTCGAGGAGCAGGAGCGACTTCACAAGGCAGAGCAGGAGTCGCTGAAAAGAGAGAAAAAGGTGCAGGGCGCTATCATAGATATTAAGAAAAAGTTCGGCAAAAACGCTATTCTCAAGGGCATGAATCTTGAGGACGGCGCAACGGCAAAGGACCGCAATTCTCAGATCGGCGGCCATAAAGCCTGAAGGCAAAATGCGGTATACCAAGAGCCGCAAAGCATTCCCCGCCATGATAGCCTTTAACCGTTTTTTAGTAAAGCATAGACCTTAAAAATACACCCAAGAAAGGAGAAAGCAGCCAAAATGTCACTAAATAATAGTAGCGGAAAATATGATGATATCATAAATCTGCCTCATTATACATCCGAGAAAAGAGCGAAAATGTCGATCTATGACCGCGCCGCACAGTTTTCTCCCTTCGCCGCTCTCACCGGCTACGATGCCGCAGTTCTCGAGGCGGCAAGACTTACCGAAAGGCGCGTCGAGCTCTCCGAGGACTTACGCTCCGAGCTTGATAGAACGATGACAATACTTGAGAAAATCTTAGACACCGAGCCCACCGTTACCGTCACCTACTTCCTCCCCGATAGCTGTAAGACGGGCGGTGAATACCGCACCGTCCGCTCACGTCTCGTACGCATAGACAGTACCGCAGGGAACATCACTCTCGCAAGCGGAGATGTCATTCCTATCGCATCTATCACGCATCTTGTTCCTGATTTTACAGTTGATATGTTAGATGAATAAGGTTGTGTTTCATAGTGAGAAAAACTATTTGATAAGCAAATAAAAAAATCCCCTCTTACGAGGAGCAAAAATATAAAACAGCAACGGAGCAAATGCAAAAGTTTAATCCACCAGTTTATCCGACGTTTTATGCGGAGTTTGTGCAAGCGGTTTAGCGCACAGCTCTGCTATCGTTCGGCTTTGGTGGATTTTCTTTGCTGTCCGTTTTATTTGCGCGAGGGCGTGTGCTTGTCTGGCGGAGCGTAAGCGACGCCACTTGTATCAAGACAAGCACACGCCCTGCGGTCACTCATTATTCGTGATGTTATTTTTGTGGAGAGAAATCATTCTAAATTATATGCTTGATTAAATCTCAAATAAATCGTAAATGGAGCATATGCAATACCATTAATATTTGCGATTCTTTTTGAATTGGAAACTGCTTCTATCGATATGTTGTGTATGTCACATAGCAGTTTTACAAAATATAAACCTATACCACTGCCCGTCGCTGTTCGTGTTGCATTTTTACCTCTAAATCCCTTTTCAAAGATTTTATTTAATTCATCTTTCGAGCAATACGGACTATAGGATTCTATTGAAACTTTTAAAGGAACATCAACGCCTTCTTCAAAAACAATTTCGACTGGTGCTTCGTTGTAAGTGTATTTCACAGCATTTTCTATAATTAGCAAAGGTATTAATTCAAAAGTACGATATGCACGGATGTTTTTGTATGAATTTCCAGAAATGTTAATATGTATATTTTTCTTTTGATAATTACGGAATATCCTTCTTATCTTATCGAATTTCTTATATACTTGACAATCAACTTGTGTACCTTTTAATGTATCGGGGTCTTTCTCGTAGTTAAACAATGAATATCTACTAGATATCATACAGCTACTCAAATAAATTGTTCTCAATTCGTCCAGTAATTTATCCGCCTTGCTTTCATCAATTTTTACAACATCGTCATCTATTTTTATTATTCCCATGGCTAGATCGCTATGTTCTAGAATTTGCCCATTTAATTTTATAACTTCATGTGAGACATTTTCTACCATGGCACTTTTTTCTTCTATTTCGGTTTTCGCTATGCTGATTGCTTGAGATGCTTTGATCAATTGTATGATTTGTTCATCTTTTAGCACTGGGTTGTATACATCAGCATTTATGGCTTTTGATTTAGAATTATCATGTGTACGTCTTTCTCTAACACAAGAATAAATAACATTATCAAGTGGAGATAAATAGACAGACATGCCATGTGGACAAGTTATAAATGTTGAGTTTTTGTCACTGGACTTTAGCTTTTCATAAAATTCAGCACATCTCCCGCGATTACAATTCGTCAAACAATATGGTAAAGCTTGAATATATTGACCATTTTCCATGAATCCAAGAGAATTTATTATCGGCAATAGCTTCATTTTATTACCCCTTTATTAATTTAGCTATTGTAGAAGACAACAACTCAACTAATATGCTATGGACTTGTCCATTGGATTTTGAGCACAGATCCTCTAAGGATTTATAGTTTCCGCTTTTGATTGCAGAAACATACTTGTCTTCATATTTAGCCACATCTACGATTGATACTCCAGCATCTAATAACTGACTGCGTGTTTTCTTCCATTGTTGTACTGGATTAGCATTTTTTCTAAGAATATCTGTTAACAATGCTGTCCAATCTTCTTGTGGCGTGCCTTTTTCCATCGTATAATCGGCATACTGTATGTATTTTTGATATGATGCATCGTAAGGGTTTCCAGTATAGATAACCACTATTTTGTTCGGGTAAGTTTCCTTGATTTGCTGTACTAAGTATGCCCCCTCAAATTTGCTACATAAAAATTTTCCAACGCCTTTGACATCGCACAGTATTATATCAAATCTTTCTACATCACCGATGGCATCAATGTCTGTTTTTTGTTTTATCCTAAAGTCGTTAGCTTGTAGGATGTCTATGTATGTAAAAGGGTCATCATCAATAACCAATATGTCCGTGGCACGTTTTAATTGTTCTAGCGTATATTCCTTGAGTAGCATTTCGGAATTCAGGTCGGAAATTTCGTTTTTTATTAAACAAATTTTCATGTTTTTCACCTCCGTTTTATTACAGTATACCATAAAAATGAAGATGATTCAACAAAAAAACACAAATATCTTTCCCAAAATAGTCTTTTTCGGTAATAATTTGTTTTACATAACTTGATATTTTGCTAAAACTGTGGTATAATAATTTCGCTACACAAGTTTAATATTCATTATGCAAAAACGGTATTTTCTCTTTACAGGGTGAATTATACCTTTTTTCGCATATCTACATAGTGAATTTGATAAAAATGCAGATTCCTTTATGTAGATGTGTTAATTCCGTTTTGCATAAATTTGTGTAGCAACAATTTGGAGTTTGCGTTTTTTGTGCGCTGACTCCGGTTGGCGCACTTTTATTTTATCAAATATACTTTGAGGAGTAGATATGGACAGCGGTTGGTCAGAAATTCAAGTTGCAAATAATTTAATTAAATATCGATTCAAAGCAGCTGAAAATATAAAAAACAAAATGTTTTCCTATGAATTGAAAGGATTTGCAAGCTTACTTTTCACAGCAGGCAAAGAACTATGGAAAAACGGAAATTTCAAAAAGCACACGTATGGAAATGCTTTGTATATTGATGTACATATTAAGATAATAATTTTAAAGTTCTATCGATATATCGGTAGAAATGATTTAACAGAGCATCAGTTTTCTGCTTTGTTTCACGCCGTAACCGAGTTTACATATGATCATTTTTATAACAGTTATGTAAGTTGCGATGGTGAGCTGTTAAAAAAATTCCATTTTTTCGCTTCTCAAGCCGATTATACAGAGCATTTTATGCAACAACTTACCTATTTCAACGCTATGGTATCAGATTTTGAGGATAACAACTTTTTGATACCATTTGTTATAAATAAAACATACGCGGAATTCGACGATAGTCAACACTACTCGCCCGAAAGAAAGATGTGCGCAATTTTGGCAGAAGATTTATTATTGGATTATTGCTATGAGAATCTAACCGCAACATTCAACGCTTTTTCTTCCGAAAAAACTCCTTATATGGCAAGAGAATTTTATAGAGCATGCGAACCTTTTTATAGGTATATCTTTTCTGAGTTAATTGAATAAATGAGATTATAATTATGATAACAGTTAATGAAGCTTCAAACAAAATTTATCAGGGGTTGTATAACATTTGCTTTAATATGCCTCAATACGATTATTATTCAAATTCTGGAAAATACCTTATAAACCAAAGAATTATTGAGCAATCTTTGGATTCTTTACAAAATTTATTAGATAATTGTGAAGAAACTAATGATTCTGCATTCAACAAACTCGTTCATAAAGTTTTGGGAACTTTAGGTTCGATGCTGTTCTCTATTATCAAGGCGGAACAAGATACATAGATTATTTGATGTATGAAACTAAGTTTATGCTGGATATTGAAAGCTTTTATCGTGTTGGCGATTTCTTTAAAAATAAGTTCGTAGACGGAGTAGATTGTTACTTGGTTTTGATGGAATGTGATGCACGCGAAATGCTTCAAATTCCGATTTGGGATAGCTTAACAAGAAGTTATCATGATGCGTATATGATTATGCCTTTACGTATGTTCAGGCGCGGAGAATTGGTTAAAGTAAAACAAGCGAATGATAATGAATACACATCCTTTAATTATAATCCAAGCAGTTTGATTTCGACAATAAAATTTTCAGTATCTAATAACAAGATTATTGGACAAATTGATAATACCAAGTGGGAAGATGCGGCTTGGAATCTATAATTGTTAGAAAAAAGAACATAACTCTGTTTGAATTACGTTAATCTTGGTAAAAAAACGGGAGTGGTATTCGCCTTTGGCGAAGATATCCGCGCCTTGCGCCTGAAGAGCAAGCTCTTCGATCTTCAGGCGGGATATGCGAACCCTGCGCCTAGGCTACGCCGTCGACGCGATGGTGAGAATCCTCTCCCGTTATGCCAATATAAAAGGACACCACATAGGGTGTCCTTTTATATTGGCGCAGAGGGAGGGATTCGAACCCTCGTGTGGTGTTATCCACAAACTGAT
>CAZUQN010000030.1:0-18216 GCA_964622425.1 uncultured Ruminococcus sp. | reverse complement strand
TATCGTTGCCTATAAAAGTCCAAAATTTCTTTGCCATAGCTGATCCTTCTCCTTGTTGGGGATATTATAGTTGTCGACCTTAATCTCGCTTGGGATTATCAAATTTAGCGCGGTGCATCATTTCGGTCAACTGCTTTGCGACCTCTTCGCAATCCTTAATGTATCCGTATTTGAATTTCTCAAGATGTGTTCTTATAGTTACCGAGCCCCATTTGTACTGAACGCCCTTCGCTGAGGCGCGTCTGTAGGATATATCCGTAATATCGCATAGGGGGATAACCTTGCTTTTTGGAAGGTGAAGATTTCCCTCGGTGTCAACTTTAATTACATCATAGGGCAGAGAAACGTACTCAAAGAATATGTATCCGGAAATAATGCTTAGCACCAGACCAAGCAAACCTATGACTATTATTCCATCCGAAATGCCCATTCCGAAAAAGATAAGTCCTAAAAATGTACAAGCTAAATACATAATTCCAACGCCCGTTTTCTTCTGTGCGATTACTTCCATGGTTTTCTCCCTTTTTTACGCTAAATATCTATTGTTGATTGGCCTTGTTTGAAAGGCCTGTCGTATATCCTAAATTCATTTTACCACATATTGCCTCCGTAGTCAAGTACGCCCCTCTACGCGCATTATGAAATAATATTAATAAAATTAGCTTTCCTTATTGCAATCCTTTTTGCAGAGTGCTATAATCTTCTTAAAGTGTTTTTTCGGAGGTGAAAAATGAAAAGATTTTTGAAATCAATACATCCCGATGACGATATGCATTATGAGAAAATGGGTCTTACCCGTGACAGAATAGAGATTTGGGAGGACGGTGCGCGCACCGAGGGCAAAAAGGGAGAGTACGAGTGGTGGTACTTCGACTCGCATTATGAGGACGGAACCAAGCTCGTTATCATTTTCTTCTCAAAGTCACCCATAGAGGTAAACGGTCCGATAAAGCCGCAGGCTACTCTGGAGCTCACCTTGCCCGACGGCAGGAGCTACTATGATTTTGTCAGTGCGAGCATCGAGGAGAGTCTTTACGCTACTGATAAGTGTGACGTAAGAGTCGGCGATAGCCATATTACGGGAGACCTCAAGCACTATGACATAGTATTTAATGGAGATAAGGTCAAGGCGAGAGTATCGCTTGACGGCACGATCCCCGCGTGGCGCTCGCAGACGGGCTCTATCTTCTTCGGCGACAATGAGGAGAAGTATTTTGCTTGGCTTCCCGCAATTCCCGAGGGCAACGTTGTCGCCGACCTCAGCCTTGATTCGGGCGAGCTTCACCTTGAGGGCTCGGGCTACCACGATCACAACTGGGGCAACGCTATTATGCTTGAGCTTATGCACCATTGGTATTGGGGCAGGGCAAAGATCGGTGATTACAAGGTCATCTCATCTTGGATCACAGCAGAGAAGAAGTATGGCTATAAGGACCACGACGTCTTTATGATAGCCAAGGGCAGCGAGATCCTCGGAGATAACTCCAACCACACTCTTAAATTCCTTCCTACTGACGAGTACACCGACAAGACCACGGGCAAGCCGATATACAATAAGGTGATCTACGAATACACCACCGAGGGTGGCGAGCTCTACCGCATCACCTACGACCGTAAGGGCGATATTTCCAAGCAGAACTTTATCGATCTGCTCTCGGGTGTTACCAAATTTGCCGCAAAGCTCATAGGCTTCTCGGGCTCATACCTTCGCTTTGAGGGAAGTGCCACAGTTGAGAAAATTGAGAACGGCGAGGTAGTCGAATCGGTTACCGAGCCCTCCGCAGTTTGGGAGCTTATGTACTTCGGCAAGGCGTGCGCAGATAAGAAAAATACATAAGGATTGGTACGTCGTCGAGGCTGAAAGCTTGGACGGTGAGAATGTGAAGATCAAGCTTTGACAAAGGAGTTCCTTATGCAGGAAAAAATCATCGAGAGGCTCTTTGAGCTCCGAGACGGGAAATACCGCGATTTCACAGCATCGCTTATCCCGAATATTGATAAAGAACGCATTATCGGCGTAAGAGCTCCCGTACTCAGAAAATATGCAAAGGAGCTTTCAAAAGGCGAGGGAAGAGAGGCTATTATGTCCTACTTGCCTCATAGGTATCTTGAGGAGGACAGTCTCCACGTATTCTTTATAAATGAGATAAAGGACTTCGATACCTGCCTTGTTGAGCTTGAGCGCTTCTTACCCTATGTGGATAACTGGGCGACCTGCGACGGTATACGCCCGCGAAGCTTTCTTAAGAATACCGATAGGCTGATACCTCATATCGAAGGGTGGCTGAAGTCGGAGCGCACCTATACAGTACGCTTTGCGATCGAGATGCTGATGGTATATTATCTCGACGAGAATTTTGACCCTAGGTTTCTCGATATGGTAGCTGGTGTCGAGAGTGACGAGTACTACGTCAATATGATGATAGCTTGGTACTTTGCTACGGCTCTTGCCAAGAGATGGGACGACACTATCTTGATCATAGACAATGCAAGGCTCGCCCCTTGGGTTCATAACAAGACGATACAAAAGGCGTGCGAGAGCTACCGCATCACAGACGAGCAGAAGCAATATCTGCGGACCAAAAGGAAATAGCTCCTTGCTTGATAACAGCCTAAAATGATAACTAAAGTAGTCAAATAACAAGAATAAACGATTAAAATGCAAATAATGACTTTTGAAAAATGACAAACACCAAGCGCATCAGATCCGCCTGCTACTGTATGAACGTAGCTATGGCGGTCATCGGCAATCTGCCGCCAATACTCTTTCTCACCTTCCATAACAAATTCGGGATATCCTTCTCGCTTCTCGGCCTTTTGGTACTCCTGAACTTCTCGACACAGCTGCTAATAGACCTCGTCTTCAGCTTTTTCTCACATAAGTTTAATATACCCCTGACGGTAAAGCTGACGCCTCTGATCAGCGTGCTTGGCCTTGTTATTTTCGTTGTCTGGCCGACATTCCTTCCGTCTAGCGCATATCTCGGTCTCGTCATCGGCACTATCGTTTTCTCAGCATCATCAGGTCTTGCTGAGGTGCTTCTCAGCGCGGTTATCGCCGCACTTCCGTCGGATAACCCCGACCGCGATATGAGTATGCTCCATTCCATCTACGCTTGGGGTGCGGTAGGCGTCATCTCCCTCGGCTCGCTCTTCCTTCTTATCTTCTCGAGCGATTCTTGGCAGATACTCACGCTCATCTTCACTCTCGTACCCCTTTTGTCCTTTGTTCTTTATCTCGGTGCGGAGCTCCCCGAGCTCAACGTCGGCGCAAAGGCAGATGCTTCGACTCCCATCTATAAGAGCAAGGTTATGTGGCTATCCGTTATTGCCATCTTCCTCGGCGGCGCTATCGAGTGCACTATGGCTCAGTGGGCATCCAGCTTTACCGAGGTTGCCTTAGGCATTCCCAAGATATACGGCGACGTCTTTGGCGCGGCACTCTTCGCTCTTACCCTCGGCCTTGGCAGAACACTCTACACCAAGTATGGCAAGAGGATAGAGGGAATACTTATCGCGGGCGTTATAGCCGCCGCAGTATGCTATCTCACCGCAGTATTTTCATCAAATCCCATTGTCGGTCTTATCGCTTGCGCGCTCACCGGATTTGCCGCATCGATGCTTTGGCCGGGTAACCTTATAGCGGTTTCTGAGCGTATTCCCACGGGCGGCGTGGTCATGTTCGCGCTTATGGCGGCGGGCGGAGACCTCGGCGCGTCCGTTGGACCGGAGCTCGTCGGCATTATCACCGACGTCGTTGCCGCAAGCCCCCGTATGCTTGAGCTTGCCTCTGATCTCGGTATGTCGGGCGAGCAGCTCGGTATGAAGTGCGGAATCCTCGTCGGCGCAATATTCGCGATCATCGCAATACCTCTTTATATCTCCATCTTCAGAAGCAAAAAAGAGAAAACAAAATAAAAGAAAAAAGAGAGCTTGGAAAAAAGCTCTCTTTTTTGTCGATACCACTTGCAAATCACCTCGAAATATGCTAAAATAAACCGAACAAAAGAATAAACGCAACTCATCGGGCGCTCGTGACGCCCGTTGTCGGGTACGCTCTTGCGTATTCGGGGATAAGGAAATCGAGGTGCAAATCCTCGGCAACAGCCATTACCGTAATTGAGCATAGCTCTTAAGTCGGAATGCTTATCGTTTTGCGACTCGTAAAAATCTCTTGGGCAAAGGAAGGGAGGAGTGCTATCAGGATACGGCAGGGTATCCTTTTTCGTCAGCTCTTCCCATAGGGAAGAGTTTTTTATTTTATCCTTTTGTATTTCATAAACGAAAGGAAAGAAAAAATGAAAAGAATCGTATCACTTACACTTGTTCTTCTTATGATCTGTGCGCTTCTCGTATCCTGCAACACGGTAGAGAAGACCGGCGCGTGGGAGAATGCAACCTACCGCCGCGATATGGAGTTCGGCGAGGGCGCAAAGACCGTCGAGGTCGAGGTAAAGGCAGAGGATCAGTCGATCACCTTCACCATCCACACCGACAAGGAGACACTCGGCGCGGCTCTCCTTGAGCACGAGCTTATCGCAGGTGAGGAAGGTCAGTTTGGTCTTTACGTTAAGTTTGTTAACGGCATCGAGGCCGATTACGACAAGGACGGCACCTACTGGGGCTTCTACAAGGACGGCGAGATGATGATGGTAGGCGTTGACGGCGCGGTAATCGCGGACGGTGAGCACTACGAGCTGGTCAAGGAATAAATGACAAAAGAAAACGTTAGACACGGCTCGGTCAACGTGAGGGAAATGTGCATCTTCGCAATGCTTGGGGCGATAATGTTCGCGTCCAAGGTCATTATGGAGGCGCTCCCAAATATCCACCTGCTTGGAATGTTGACCGTGACTTATACCGTCGTCTATCGCAAGAAAGCGCTCATACCCATATATCTTTACGTTGTACTTAACGGCCTTTTTGCGGGCTTTAACCTCTGGTGGCTTCCGTACACCTACATCTGGACCGTTCTCTGGGGCATAACGATGCTCCTGCCGAGAAATATGCCAAAAAAGGTCGCATATATCGTCTACTCGGCCATCTGCGCGCTTCACGGCTTTGCCTTTGGCACGCTCTATGCGCCGGCGCAGGCCTTGATGTTCGGCCTGAATTTTGAGCAGACTGTGGCGTGGATAATCTCCGGAATTCCGTTTGACCTTATCCACGGATTCTCAAACCTCGGTCTAGGATTCCTGATAGTACCGCTTACGGAGCTACTGACCAGACTCTCTCGTAAGATCATAACCAAATAAAAAAAGCGGGGTAGAAGGCTTAACTTCGATCCCGCTATTTTTAATAAAATGAACTTCTGACCAATGTGCCCGTAGGCACAATTCATGACACAAAGTGTCAAATCATGCAATTTGTTGCAATTCATTGGGTGTTTTCAGTAGAAAAACACACGTCAGTATCCCATTTCTCCGAGCTCATTTGCAAGACTGACGTAAAAATCAAGTATACGCCTTCTGTTCTTCCTCTTTGCCAGGAAGTCGACTATCTGCGTGTGAGATACCGAGTCGTCAAGACACTCTCCGCGATAATTCTCATACCTTGCCGACTCTTCTGAGACCATACCGTCGTTTTCGATTCCCTCGGTGTGGTTATAGAGCTTGAGCGGGACAGCCATAAGCACACAGTCCTTGCCGCTTTTCAGCTTGGTCGAGTAGCTCTGGCAGTACACCTTATCGGAGAAGCTCTCCTCCTCAAACTCACCATCGGCCTTTTTCAACTGCTCGCACACCTTCATAGAGTCGGGATTCTTGTCGCCTATCAGCTTGTAGAAGCCATTTATGAAGAAGGTGATCACCTTCTTCAGCCACATAGGCAGACTCCACAGATGCGTGGCGATAGCCGAGCCGCGGTGCGGAGTGCAAAGTGTCGTGAGCGAGGCGACCTTATCCGCCATATCAAGCCTTGTTATCATATACTTTGAATCAAGTCCGCCCTTGGAGTGCGCTATGATGTTGACCTTCTCAGCACCCGTGCTACCTAACACCCCGAGGATTATCTCCTTGAGCTGCTCAGCGTTTGACTCAATAGTGCCGAAGCCGTCTGTACCCGCGGTATAGACGTCATATCCCGCCTCTTTCAGCGTATATTCAATTTTACCGAAGGCACGGATAAATTTCGTCTCTTTTAGGGCGATTCCGTGCACCAAAATTATAGGATATTTTGTCATATTTCCGGTCCTTTTAGGCTTTTTTTAGCGTGTATTATCAAGTTCATTATATATCCGCTTACGAAAATAGTCAAGGGAATTTGCCAAAAGCCGCCGTTTATTAACGAATAGTTAAAAAACACTTGCCTTTTTAAAAGATATAGTGTATAATTAATTGACAAAAATAACCGAAATGTTACTGCGAGGCAAAATGGACAATATAGAAGTAAATTATAAGAACCCAAAAAAGTATAAAACAGCGAAATATCCGATTCGCCAGCCTAGATATCTGACTTGGCTTATTCAGGTGCTCTCAAAGATAATGCTCATAGGCAAGGAGCATAAGGTAGAGAAGATAAACGTCGAGGGACTCAAGCCTCCGTATCTTCTTCTTTCCAACCATATGTCCTTCGTGGACTTTGAGATGGTATCTCTTTGCACCTATCCCCATAGAGTAAACAACGTCGTAAACATCGACGGATTTTATATGAGAGCCTGGCTTCTTGAGTGGATCGGCGCTATCTGCACAAGAAAGTTCACGACCGACCTCCACCTTATCAAGTCTATCCGTAAGGTGCTTGAGAGAGGCGACGTCCTCTGTATGTATCCCGAGGCGAGATATTCTCCCGCGGGCACGACGTCATATATTCCCGAGTCGCTTGGTATGCTTGTAAAGAAGAGCAGGGTGCCCGTAGTTATCGCGCTCCATCACGGCAACTATCTCCATTCTCCCTTCTGGAACTTTCGCAAAAAGAGAAAGGTACCGCTTTACACTACCTTTACCAAGCTTTGGGATCCCGAGGATATCGAGCAGCTCTCGGTAGATGAGATAAACGCAGGACTCAAGAAAGCGCTTACCTACGACGACTATAAGTACCAGAAGGAAAACGGCATACTTATCACCGAGCCTTACCGCGCCGAGGGACTTAACAAGATACTCTATCAGTGTCCTAACTGTAAGACCGAGCACAAGATGTCCTCCGAGGGCGCGGAGCTCTTCTGTGAGGCGTGCGGCAAGAGATGGTATATGAACGAGGATAGCACCCTCACCGCCAAGGAAGGCGAGACCGAGTTTTCGCATATCCCCGATTGGTTTGAGTGGGAGAGGGAGCAGGTACGCGCCGAGATCGAGCGAGGCGAGTATTCCTTCGAGGATGACGTTGAGGTCTATTCCTTACCGAGATGCTATAAATACGAGCCTCTCGGCTTTGGAAAGCTTACTCACGACCCCGAGCATGGCTTTATTCTCACAGGTCACTACCGTGGCGAGGATTACCGCATCCAGCGTACACCCTTACAGACCAACAGCCTGCACGTAGAGTATGATTTCCTTCGTATCAAGCCCTTTGACCTTGTGGATATTTCCACCGAGAACGACTCCTTCTACTGCTATACCACCAAGCGTGACGTTATCACCAAGCTGGCCTTCGCAACCGAGGAGATATACAAAATAGAGCTTGAGAAAAAGAGAAATAGCAAATAAAAACAAAAAACGCTTGTGAACTCGCTCAAAGTTCGTACACAAGCGTTTTTTCATTCTTCAGAAAATATACTTTTGCTTGGATAAATGGATATAAAAATTAATTAATTGGCAGAGGAGGTATATGAGATACACCGAAAAATATGATCAGTGCGGTTAATATCGCAACTGCGATGACAGTTATTAAACGCGCTATCTGACGATCGAGAAGCTTTTGCGTTATAAAAAGATACGTACATGTAAAAATCCAACCAAGCACTTCAAATAGCGTGCTTTTTCCTGAATAATACGCATAATATTGTTTAAGCATATATGATGCTGAAACTAATGCAGTATACAAAACACTGACAATTGATGTAATAATGATTTTTTTCTTTTTCATAGTTTTGATTTCTATCAAAAATATTCTCTAACGTAAGGTGATTGGAAAAAAATAGATTTAAGAGAGACAGCGCCCCTATATCCGCACGTATTACAAATTCCAAGAATTTCATTATAGTTATCCGAATGATATCCTGTTTTCGTAAAACCGCACAAACTGCAGACCCCAATGTGTGAATAGGCATCTTGAGATTGCCAACTGCATAAATGCCTTTCATTTTTTGAATAGCCACAATCAGTACACACTACCTCGTGATATAACAGATTAATAGAAGTTGATGTTTGAAAATTATGAGTAAACTCTTCTACGTTATCGCATTTTTCACACGCAGATGCATGAGTGGTGGAATTTTGAGAAGTGAAATTTATGTAGCTGTGTGAACAATTAGGATCGCCATATTCATATACAAATCTTCCGTTAAGCCAGATGTAGTCATAGTCTTCCGAGATATCGATATTCGATGAATTCCAAGGCTCAAAGACCTCATACTCCATATAGTACGGGTAGGAAATTGAATTAGTGTAATAGTAGTAAACTATTTTTATTTTTCCGGTCGTGCTATTTTCGATTGCATCTGTTAAATCCCATTCTTCTAGATTGTTTAAACAGTAAACAACGTATCCAATAGATAGGTCGGTAAGTACGGATGTTATAGTTGAAGAAATTCCTAAAAGTTTAGCTATCTCTTTTGTTATTGAATCGGTAATGAGTCTTGTGCCTATACCCATCAAATAAGATATAGTATCATCTAATGCATCCCCGGAATTAATTGCATGTTGCAAAAAAACGACTTGCTCTGCAGGTAAATAGATAACGCGTGTGTAAATAATATTGCAGATGTTGTTAAGTTCTCCTGTATAATCAAGAAATAATGTTCCGCCTGAGCTGGAAGATATGGTTGTGGTGGAAGTCGATGTCATAGACAGCTCATCGATATGAGTTTCACCTTCAAAAATTAAAGAGTTGTTTTCGCTGAAATTGTCTTCAATGGTAGTATCAGAGTATGATTTATCATCTCTTTTTTGAGAGGCCATAGGTTTTTTAGCAACTCTCAAGTTTTCGTTATAAGTATAAGGCGAGTTGTCGGAAATATCAGTTGAATTTGATAATGCAGATGCGGTGGTTACAGATAGGAAAGAAATAAATGTTAATAAAATAAACAAAGAAATAAGTTTTTTAATCATTTTTTGTACCTCCTTGCCACTATAATACCACGATATCCATAAAATGTCAATATTTAATATTCCACTCGTCGTAAATCTTGTTCAGCTGATTTACGTATCCCTCGCGATCCTTGGGGAAGGCGAGACCGTGACCTGCATCGGGTACGGTTATGAGCAGCTTTTTCTCGGAGGCGCACGCCTCATAGAGTCTGACACTCATATCATACGGTACAAAATCGTCGGCATCTCCGTGAACAAACACTATCGGGACGGAGCATTTTTTCATCGCGTCGATCGGTGACGCCTCCTCAAGGTCAAAGCCGCCGTATATTTTCGCGCCGAGCTTTATGAAGGGGTAGAGAAGCTTTACAGGGAGCTTCATATCCTTGACTACCTTACAGATTATCTCCTTAGGTGAGGTGTATCCGCAGTCCGCAAGCACGCTGATAACGTTCTTTGGCAGATCCTCACCTGAAGCCATCATTACGGTTGCCGCGCCCATCGAGATTCCGGTGATAACTATCTTGACGTCCTCACCGAATTTCTCGATTGCAAAATCTATCCATCTAAGGCAGTCACGCCTTTCATTTATACCAAAGCTTATGACGTGTCCGTCGCTCGGACCTGCCGCTCTGTGGTTGACTATAAGAGCGTTTCTTCCTACCTTGAAGGCTCTCTCAACAGCGCCGCACAGATCTCTCTCGGCATTGCCTCTGTAACCGTGGAAGAGTATTTCGAGGGGCGCGCCTGCCTCTTGCTCATAATACTTACCGCGCAAGGTAAGACCGTCGTGCGACTTGATCTCTACGTCCTCGTGGGGCATAGCGCGTATCTGCTTGGTCCATCCTATCATATCGTCGCGGTAGACCTCGTATATCTCGCCTTTGGGTATCTCGTACTCGTCGGGACCGAGAGGCTTTTTCCTAGGTGAATAGAACACCTTAAGAAAGCAAATAAGTGAAGTTAAAAGTATCAAAGCGGTGATTCCGCAGATAATAAAAAGACACCACCAAGCCCAGTGCATAGTAAGCCTCCAAACTAAAAACTATATTAACAGTATATCACACCGCGCGTGCAATGTCAATGCTGAAAACACCTGTTAAAGTCATTTTTTACCTTCTGTTCATAATTTTGTAATTGTCAAACTGCCCGATAATAATATTGGAAAACAACAAAAAACTCGAATTAAAGCCTTATAAATACGCCCTCATATCAGTCGCAAGTCTATCCTCAAGCTTTATCAGCTTTTTTGTTATATCCTTGGCCTTCTCCTCTGCGGCCTTGTACTGATTTAGATATCCCGACAGAGACTTCACTCCCATATTACATCCGTCGGTCATCAGGTCTGCGATTATCGCGTCCGTCGCGTGGAGTCCGAGCTTCATGCTCGTTTTCATCCACGACATTCCCACCGCGATGGGATTCGGGTCCTTGCCGTCGTCCTTATATTTTTCGAGCAGGTCCTCTATCTCATCCTCGAGTCTTTCGTGCTCACTTTTACAGCTTGAGAGAATCTTTTTCATCTCACCCGACTTGACGTATTTCTCAACGTCTTCGATCGACTTTACTCCCATTTTAATTCCCGCGTCACATTCGCGAAGCAGCTTTATCGTATCTTGCTCAATCATTTTTTATCAACTCCTTTTCAGTGATACGTTTATTTTTCACGACTATGTCTGCAAATATACGCCGATATTATTTGTCTCTGTTGATTTTTTATTATGCATGTGATATAATTGTGATAAATATATTCCGCTGATGAGAAAGGGGATTATTATGATAAGACAGCTTGATAAGGTATTCGTCCTTGATACGGGGAATACGACCTACGCCTTCCACGTGTTGGAGAGCGGCCATCTTGAGCATCTTTACTACGGAGAAAAAATTGATATAAGAGAGGCAGGGGATGCCGCGCCGCTTATGGAAAAGCAGGCCTTCGCCCCCGGTAACTCAAACGTGTATAACGAGAAATTCCCAAATCTCTCGCTTGAGAATATCCGTCTTGAGATGTCCTCCTACGGCAAGAGCGATATCCGTGAGCCCTTCGTAGAGATCACGCACGCTGACGGCAGCTATACTCAGGACTTTCTCTTTGATTCTGCCGTTATCCGCGAGGGCAAGACACCTCTTGCGACTCTTCCTTCATCCTATGAGGAGGAGGGAACAGTCCACGAGCTCACAGTCACCTTGAAGGACAAAAGCTATGACCTGACACTTGAGCTTATCTACGCCGTATTTGAGGACCGCGACGTTATCACACGCTCATCAAGGCTTAGGAATACCTCCTCGGACATCATCAGACTTGAAAGACTTATGAGTACACAGCTTGACTTTGAGGACTCAGGCTACGTCCTCACCAGCTTCAACGGTAGCTGGGCAAGGGAAATGTACCGCCACGATACAAGCGTGGTGGCAGGAAAGTGCATAAATTCCACCTACGCAGGCACTTCCTCGAGCAGATCAAATCCCTTCGTTATGCTTTCCCGTCCCGAAACGACCGAGGACAAGGGACTTTGCTACGGTCTCAACCTCGTTTACAGCGGCAATCACTACGAGTGCGCGGAGGTAAATAGCCACGGCAAGACAAGATTTGTCAGCGGTATCAATCCCGCGAGCTTTTCAATTCTCCTTAACCCGGGTGAGTATTTCGAATCTCCCGAGGCGGTTATGACAGTATCCGAGGACGGTTACAACGGTATGAGTCAGCGTATGCATACCTTTGTAAGAAATTGTATAGTCAGAGGCGAGTGGAAGAAAAAAACGCGTCCCGTGCTCCTTAACAGCTGGGAGGCATCCTACTTTGATATAAACGTTTGATATAAACGAGCATAAGCTCTTAAAGCTTGCCAAGGAGGGCAGAGACGTCGGTGTCGAGCTCTTCGTTATGGACGATGGCTGGTTTGGTGAGAGAAAGGATGATAAGCGCTCTCTCGGTGACTGGTACGTCAATAAGAAAAAGCTCCCCGGAGGAATTTCCCGCCTTTGCGATAAGGTAAACGAGCTTGGACTCGATTTCGGTATATGGGTCGAGCCCGAGATGGTAAACGTGGATAGCGACCTCTATCGCGCACATCCCGAGTGGGCTCTTGCGATTCCCGGCAAGCCTCATTCCGAGGGCAGAAATCAGCGCATACTTGACCTCACCAATCCCGCGGTCGTAGATTATCTTATCGAGCAGATGAGCTATGTATTTTCCTCTGCTAACATTTCCTACGTCAAGTGGGATATGAACAGAATATTCTCTGATTACTACTCGCAGTATCTCCCCGCCGAGAGGCAGGGCGAGGTATCGCACCGCTATATGATAGGCCTCTACCGACTTATGCGCACTCTTACAGAGAGATTCCCGAAGATACTCTTTGAGGGCTGTGCGTCTGGCGGTAACCGCTTCGACCTCGGTATCCTCTCCTACTTCCCGCAGATTTGGGCGAGTGACGACACCGACGCCATTTATAGAGTAAAGGGGCAGACTGGATACAGCTACGGCTATCCTATGTCTACCGTTGGCGCGCACATCTCCGCGTGCCCAAATCATCAGACGCTCCGTATGACTCCCTTGGCGACCAGATTCGACGTCGCGGCATTCGGAGTCCTCGGTTACGAGTGCAATCTCTGTGATATGAGCGCCGAGGAGAAAAAGCAGATAAGAGAACAGATCGCTCTTTACAAGAAATGGCGTGAAATTCTTCAATTCGGACATTTCTACCGAGGCAGAAGTGATAATTTCTATGAGTGGACCTGCGTCAGCGAGGACGGCACGAAGGCGGTCGGAATGCTCCTTCAGGTGCTCACCGAGCCTAATTCAGCCTTCGCGCAGTTCTCCCCGAGAGGACTTGATAAGGACACTAAATATCACTTCTACAACATCGAGCGCAAGGTAAGGATCAAGCCCTTTGGCGACCTTGTGAATATGCTCTCGCCTATACATATCAAGTACGATTCTCTCGTTCATAACATCGTGGACAAGTTTGTTAAGATGCCCGGTGAGGTCGAGGATTACGTCGCGCAGGGCAGCGTTCTGATGAGTGGCGTCAAGCTTAAGGCAGCATTCGCAGGAACGGGCTACGATGAGAACACTCGCTTCTTCAAGGACTTCTCATCCCGTATGTACTTTATGGAGAAGGCAGATTAATACAGTCACCGCTTTTGATGTGAGCTATTGATGAGGAGGTACAGTGTGTTTAAAATTACAGCAAGGGAGCTCGGTCACTTTGACGTTGCGGTTGCGGGCGGCGGTATCGCAGGCGTCTGTGCCGCAATAAGCGCGGCAAGGGCAGGCGCGCATACCGTACTTATAGAACGAGGCGGCAGTCTCGGCGGTGCGCTTACAGAGGGATTTATGCCAAATCTTATAGATGCCGATAACAAGGGCGGTATAGTCAATGAGCTGTTCGGCTTTTTGAACGAGCATTCAATGACCTGTGCAAAGCGCGGAGAGAGGACTGACGAGAATGGTAAAATCATTCCCGGACGTATGGTAGATACCGAGGGATGTAAATATTTCTTTGATAAAATGACAGCCGAGGCAGGCGTAGAGGTCATTTTTTACAGTCAGGTTGCGGCAACGGAAATGGATGGTGATCGCATAGCGGATCTATTGCTTGTCACCGAATGCGGCAACTACTCGCTGTCAGCCGAGGTTTACGTGGATGCTGCGGGTAACGGGCTTCTTTCTGAGCTTTCCGGGTGCTCGTGGGAATGCGGCGATCCGGTAGATAAGTGCCCGTCTCCGACGAGTGTTTCACTCTGCGCTGTAGGAATGCCCGAAGAATACAATGGAACAGACTCAGCAGAGCAGAAGGCAGAATACGGTGAGATGCTCAAGCTACACGGTATTCACACATCTGCAGAGCACATCTCGGTTAAAAAACTCCCGTCACTCGTTACTTGGGATATGGGTACGAATTTTCAATACGGCGTAATGCCCGACGATATACGAGCGCTTTCCCGCGCAGTAAAGGACGGACGTAGCGAGATATTTGAGTTGATAGAGGCTCATAAAAGAATTTCAGGCTATGAGAGCCTGCATACTGTCTTTACCGGAGCGCACATAGGTATTCGTGAGGGAAGACGAATTTTCGGTGAGTACAGACTTACGGATAACGATATAATCGAAGGACGTCGCTTTGATGATGGCATCTGCCTTGTAACGTCCGGTGTTGACGTACATAAACTACGCTCCGATGATACCACCGAGTGCGGCAGAGGATACAAAACTAAGCCTTTTCATATTCCTTACCGCGCGCTCGTTCCTTTGGGAGTTTCCAACCTCTTGCTTGCAGGAAGGTGTCTATCGGGAGACTTTTATCCGCACGCCGCCTATCGTATGATGGGAAATATGGCTGCGACCGGAGAGGCGGCAGGCTTTGCTGCAGCAGAGTGTGCAAAACTCGAAATTTCTCCGCGTAAATACGACGGAAAAGCAGTCCGTGCTTTTATGGAACAGCGCGGGTACGAGCTGTGAGTTTTATGGATGAGTCCTGCGATGCTTTCAAGGATTATTTCTTAAATTTCAAAGCGCCGCAAAGTATCAAATGAAAAATATTTATTTTTTTCAAGAAAAAAGTAGAAAAATCAGTAATTTTATGTTACCATATAAAAAGGTTTACCATTTATTAATTAAATTTAAGCGGTGATGCGATTTTCGGTTCAATTTTTTGTGTTTTGAACATTTGAAAGGAGAATAAAATGAATTTATCTGCAGCTGAGATTATGCAGCTTATTCAGAGTCTTATCTGGTTGCTCGCTGGTGTCGGCGTCTTTATCGTCGGTATGAACTTTATGGGCGACGCTCTGGAAAAGAGCGCAGGCAAGGGAATGAAGAGCCTGCTTGAAAAGATAAGCACTAACCGTTTTTCAGGTGTTGGTATAGGCGCGGGGGTGACGGCAATTATCCAGAGCTCGTCTGCCACCTCCGTTATGGTCATAGGTCTTGTTAACGCAGGAGTTATGACTCTTATGCAGGCAACGCCTATCATTATGGGCGCTAATATCGGTACGACTATTACCGGTGTCCTTGTCGCGCTGAAGAACGATTACTTCAATATGGCAATGTACCTTCTCGCCTTTGCGGGCGTTATGATGGGCTTCTTCAAGAAAGAGAAGATAAAGATCATTGGCAGCCTCTTTAGCGGTCTCGGTCTTATTTTCGTCGGACTTGAGGTTATGAGCAGTGAGCAGGCATTTGGCAATCCCTTGGTTGAAAATCTGTTCACCGAGATATTCAAGAAGATAGATTTCCCCCTTCTTCTTATCCTTGTAGGCGTAATATTCACCGCGCTTATCCAGAGCTCGTCTGCCGCCACCGGTGTAGTTATCACCATGGTTGGAGCAGGGGTGCTTCCTCTTGACCTTGCTTTGTTTATCATTCTCGGTGCAAACATCGGTACTTGTGTTACCGCGCTTCTTGCATCCGTAGGCGCTAACGCTAACTCCAAGCGCGTAGCTCTTATACATTTCACGTTTAACGTGATAGGTACTATACTGTTTACTGCAATCATCTGGATATTCAGAGAGCCCGTAGTAAACCTTCTTGTGTCTATCTTCCCGGGTAGCGATCCTATGTCGCTCCAGATGAGAGTATCCGCATTCCACGTTATATTCAACGTAACAACGACCTTGGCGCTTCTTCCGTTTGTTAAACAGCTTGTTAAGTATTCGTGCTTGATTATCAAGGATAAAAACGAGGCAGAAACAAATCTTACGCTTAAGTTCGTTGACGACAGACTTCTCAGCATGCCTCCCGTAGCACTTATGCAGGTTAAGAAGGAAATGGATTATATGCTTAGTCTTGTTGAGGAGAATTCCGCTCTTTCCTTCGTAGCTATGGATACGGGTTCGCTTGAGCACGATGAGCGCATCAGAAGAAATGAGGAGATCATCGACTTTACCAACAGCGCTCTTACCAAGTTCCTTATTCAGCTTTCCTCCGGCGTTGAACAGAGCGATGAGAGAGTTATCGGCTCCTACTTCCACGTGCTTAACGACCTTGAGAGAATCGGTGACCACGCCGAGAACTTCCACGAGATCGGTACAGAGATGATCGCCAAGAAGATCAGCTTCTCTGAGAAGGCGAGAGGTGAGATCGCTTCTATGCGCGAGAGTGTCAAGGAGATGTTCGCCATCTCCAAGGATGCCTTTGAGAATCTCAACAGAGATAAGCTTCCCGCGCTTGCGGATCTTGAGGAGAGTGTCGACGGTAAGAAGAAGAGCCTTATAGCAAGTCACTTCGCCCGTCTTGCCGAGGGCAACTGTAACGTTGACGTCAGCCCCTACTATTCATCTGTGGTCGTTGGACTTGAGAGAGTTGCTGACCACCTTGTAAACGTAGGATACAGTATCGTTAACCCCACCGGATCTCAGGATGAATTCGATTAATACTTTATAGGAGATAAATTATGATTTGGGCAATTATTTTATTCGCAGTTACATACGTTCTGATGCTCGTTTTCAGCAAGTACAGACCGTACATAGCGCTTGGCTCGGCACTCATATTCGTCGTTACGGGTATGCTCCCGATAGAGAAGCTGCTTGGCACGATCGACTTTAACGTTATTATGATGATCGCGGGCACGATGGGACTCGTAGCACTGTTCATCGAGAGCAAGATGCCTGAGCTTCTCGCCGACCTCATAATGGAGAAGGTTCCCAACGTACAGTGGGCGGCGGTTGCAATGGCGCTTTTCGCAGGTGTTATTTCCGCCTTCGTTGATAACGTTGCTACGGTCCTTATGATCGCTCCCGTTGCGCTTGAGATCTGTAAGAAGCTTAACACTAACCCCGTTCCGTTTATTATTGCGATTGCCGTATCCTCGAATCTTCAGGGAGCTGCAACGCTCGTTGGCGATACAACCGCAATCATGCTCGGCTCGGCTCTTGGAATGAGCTTTACCGATTTCTTCTGGTATAAGGGAAGACCCGGTATATTCTTCGCGGTTGAGCTTGGCGCAGTTCTCTCCGCTCTTATTATCGCTTTTCTCTTCAGAAAGGAAAAGGCGGCTATTCCCAAGACCGGCGAACGTACAAAGGTTACCGATTACGTTCCCACCGTCCTTCTCGCAGGCACAATAGTATTGCTTATCGCCGCGTCCTTTATTCCTAACAAGCCCGATGTAACAAACGGCCTTATCTGCTGTATATTGCTCGTAATCGGTCTAGTATATAATTACTGCAAGAAGAGAAATCTCTCGGCTATAACCGCTCCTCTTAAGGAGATAGACTTCCAGACTATCGGACTTCTTCTCGGTCTCTTCATTATGATTGGCGGTATCTCGGAGCAGGGTGTTATTGATGCGGCTGCAAACCTTCTTGCCAAGATGGGCGGCGGCAACGTATTCTTGCTTTATACCGTTATCGTCTGGGCATCCGTGCTTATTTCCGCATTTATTGATAACATCCCCTACGTTGCAACTATGATCCCCGTTATCGCGGGACTTGCAGCCGCGCTTAAGGTTGATCCCACCGTCCTTTACTTCGGACTTCTCTCGGGCGCAACCCTCGGCGGTAACTGCACACCTATCGGTGCTTCTGCTAACATCACCGGTATCGGTATCCTCAGAAAAGAGGGCTACGAGGTTAAGAACTCCGACTTCTTCAAGATCGGTATCCCGTTCACCCTCGCGGCAATTATCCCCGCGTATATCTACCTCTGGCTTGTTTTCGGTTAATAACCGCAGCCAAGAAGGCACAAATAACAAAAACAGACCTTACTTAGCGTGTTATCCTTAACGGAGAACACGCAGCGATATAAATCCCTGATGGGATTTGTGATATTCCTTTCGGGAGCGATATTTGCCTTCGGCAAGCGATATGTTTTAACATACTCGCCAGCGGCGAGATATGCTAAAACGAGGGATTTATATCATATCGCACCGAGCATAGCGAGGTATATCGCTACCGAGTGAAACGAGGTTATATCGCATTCGCGTAGCGAATATATCGCCCGATAGAAAAAGAGAGAACATTTCGGCTATAAAATGATATAATCCCCTTAGAGTAGACACTTGAAAAAAACAAAAAGTTTTCAAGACTA
>CAZUQN010000029.1:0-19379 GCA_964622425.1 uncultured Ruminococcus sp. | reverse complement strand
GTGCGGTTTAAAACTTAAACTAAATTCTGCATTGGCGTATACCTCCTCCATTTTTGTATTCATATATTAATACATCGCTTTTCTCAAAAATTCTTCAATTTTTTCAAAATTTCTTGAAAAAAGTTTTTTCAATGTATAGAAGCAACAAAAATTTAGGAATTGATGCAGCATTGTCAAACAAACTGTAATTTCAAATCATTCATATCACGTTATCATATTTTCATTTCCCGACACGTAATATCTACTAACAATACTTTCGGAGGAAGAAATGAAAAAGCATAAAAGAAAAGAACTCGGGCTCGGTGCCCTTTTGGCAATAGGCGTCATAGCGTCACTTGGAGCGGTGTTTGTAATGGCGTTTATACTCGCTCTTATATCCTCGATGACAAAGGACCCGACCTCACTGACGGGCGCGTTCTCGCTCCTTGCGCTCCTTTTGGCGGGGGCGGTATCGGGATTTGTTATCTCGCGTTTGAACGGCGAGGGCGGCACTCTTGTCGGTATATTATCCTCGGCTATCGCAACGGGAATAATGATAATAGCAGGCCTTATCTGGAAGGGCGGATTTTTGCCGCTTGGAGCGCTCTTAAACCTACTCGCCTTTCTCGCCGTGGGTGTCCTCGCGTCTATCATAGGCAAGAAAAGAGCCCGCAAAAGGCGTAGGTATTAAAAATCTGCCCTCGGGCAGATATCATCCAACTTGTTGGATATCATCCATTTATGGATATCATCCGTCCCTGACGGATATCATTCCCCCCCGCCTCGCACCCGCAAAAGGCGTCGGTATTGATGCTTCACGTCACGTAAGTGACATCTCGCATCTGCTTTTTTCACTATGGTACACTTATTTGCAAAAGAAAAAGCCTCCCTTGTGCAAAGGGAGGTGACATTTTCGCAGAAAATGGCGGAGGGATTGTAAAAGCATATCTGTACACAGAACAATCCCTCACCCGCTTCCGCGGGAGCTCCCTTTACGCAAGGGAGCCTTTCTTATTTATTCTCTCAATATAATACGGCAGCGCCTCCTCGAAGTTTACACCGTAGAAGCGGTGATTCGGGTCCTCGAGCGTCTTTCTCATAGACAGAAGCGTGAAGTCAACGGCTATCGAGAGAGCCTCGGGCACTGTGAAGCCGCGCATCATAGCGCCGACGGTTGCGGAGGCGTAGATATCGCCCGTGCCGTGGAATGCGGCGGGTAGATAATCGTTGCAGTAGTAGAAATACTCACCGGTCGCGCCGTCGTAGTAGTACATACCTATCTTGCCCTCCTCGAAGCTGATGCCTGTGAGAGCCGCGCTCTTTGCGCCGAGGTCGGTGAGCTTCCTTAGCACTTCCCTGATATACGCCTCATCGTAGTCGGGATTATACGGAATACCGAGCATAAACGCCGCCTCGGTGAGGTTGGGGATAATGAGGTCTGCCTTTGAGCACAGCTTTGCCATAGCGGCGGCAAACTCGAGGGTAAAGCCCTTATAAAGCCGGCCGTGGTCTGCCATAACGGGGTCGATAATTACCTTTGCCTTATCGCCGAAGCGGTCGATAAAGCCCTCAACAAGCGAGAGCTGCTCGAAGGAGCCTAGGTAGCCTGTGTATATAGCGTCAAAATCAATGTCGAGCTCAACGAAGGTGTCGGAGATCTTCTGTATCTCGTCGGTGAGATCGCAGAAGGTGAACTTTGGGAATGCGGTGTGTGTGGAAAGGACGGCGGTGGGAATTACACCCGTCTCAACGCCTGCCGCAGAAATGATGGGGAGGGCGACGGTGAGCGAGCACTTGCCAACGCAGGAAACGTCCTGAATCGTGATGATTCTCTTCATAAATGTATCTCCGTGAGAAAAAAAGGTATTTTATGACATTATTATACTCGCGCGATAGAAAAAAGTCAATAGATTTTTCTATTCCTCGTAGGAAATATCCGCGCCGAGGCTGCGAAGCTTCTCCGCAAAGGAGTCATAGCCGCGCAGGATAAGCTCGCCGCCCTCTACCGTGCTCTCCCCTTCTGCTAAAAGAGCGAGAATGACCGCCGCCGCGCCGCCGCGAAGGTCGGGCGAGGTAACCCTGCCCGAATATATGAGGCTCGGGAAGATGCGCGCGAGATTTCCCTCTCTTCTATAAGATAGGCCGAGCCTTGCGAGCTCGTCAAGGTAGCCGAATCTTGACTGCCACACCCTCTCCTCTATGACACCGCCGCGCGAGGCGGCAAGAATGGTAGCGAAGATAGGCTGAAGGTCGGTGGCAAAGCCCGGGTATGCGCCCGTTACCACAGATACCTCGCGCTTAGGCCTTCCGACAAGCATTATACTGCCGCCCGAGACGTCCTCGATAACACCCGATGAAAGCAGGGGCGAGGTAAACGCCTTCAGCTCGCGGGGGTCAAAGCCCGAGACTCGCACCCTTCCCTCGGTGACGATAGACGCCGCAAGAAACGTCCCCGCCTCTATCATATCGCCCGGGATAACCGCTGTGCCGCCGTGGAGCTCGCCTCCCGTGACGGTGATGACGTCACCTTTAACCTTAATTTTCGCGCCCGCGCTCTCGAGATAGGAGATAAGCGAGCGGATATGGGGCTCTCTTGCCGAGCCCGAGATGACGGTCTCACCCACGGCGCTTGCGGCTAAAATAAGCGAGTTTACCGTAGCTCCGACCGAGGGGACACGGAGGTGGATCTCGGTGCCCTTTAGTTCCTTTGCGGTGAGGGTATTTTCCGCTATTTCCGCGCCGAATTTCTCTGCCGCGTCGAGGTGCATATCTATCGGTCTATGCGAGAAGGAGCACCCGCCAAAGGGCAAGAGCTCTGCCACACCAAAGCGGCCCAGACACCCGCCGATAAGGTAGGTCGAGGCGCGTATGCGTCTGACTCGGTCAAGGCTCGGGCGCTTGTAGTGGAGCTCGCGCGTATCGATAAAGGTCACGCCACCCTCGCCCCATATCTTAGCGCCAAACTCTCGGATTATCGAAAGGGCGTCCGTAACGTCGGAGATGTCGGGGAGGTTGTATAGCCTCGAGACACCCCTTGTCGCAAGGCTTGAGAATATGATAGGAAGGGCGGCATTCTTTGACCCGCTGACACGAATCTTGCCGTAAAGAGGCTTGCCGCCCGAGATGATAAATCTGCCCATTAAAAAAATCCCCCTTAGGGAAAGAGATACTACATCTTATTCCGCAAGGGGGGGAAATGTTACGTTATTTTTCATTTTGATAGTAGCCGACCGCCAGTCTTACCACGTAGCCGTATGACACTACGCCCTCTGTGCCGTTGGCCTTGAGGTAGGCGTCATTGAGACGGTCGTTTATCTTGCCGAGTATGCTGTCCTTGTGCTCCTTGTAGACCGCGTTTGACGCTCGCATATCCGCGATAACCGTCTCGTGAAGGCGGGCTCTGACAAGCGAGTAACGCTCGGGGTCGACGCGGTAAAGAGCGGATGCGAGATACTCGTACATATTGAGATATCCCGAGTAACGGATATACTCGTCCTCGGAGGAGATACAGACTAAAAAGGCGACGAAGTTTGCCTCATTCTCGCGGCATATTCCTCGCTGATGAGCGAGCTCGTGCGCGGCGGTATAGACCACGGTGTAATCGGGGTATTCAACGTTGACGTTTGCCTCGCCTGTGAAGAAGGAGTATATGCCCGTGATACCGAGGTCGGACATCACCGTGCTGAAGTAGACGGGCTTAGCTCTCGAGGGGTAATTAGTAAGGAGCGAGTAGCTCTCATTCATTCTGTCATATGCCTCGATAAGCTCGTCTGACATCTCGGAAAAGCTATATGGCATACGCGTTTCACCGTCATCGATTTCCATCGTTTCGGCAAGCGAATTCAATTCGTCAACCACGAGATTCACCGTGTAGTAAAGCTCGTCTGCGGTAAGGTTTTTCTTGTCCTCAACACCAATTTTTTCAGCAAGCGCGGTGGTGCGATAGCCCACTCCGAGGGTGTAAATATACGAGGTGAAAATCAGAGATACCACCGCCAAAAGCGAGAGGATAGCTCTCACTCTTTTCACCCCTGTATCACACTTCTTAACCAAGAGAAAAACGGTAAGAATGAGGATAACGGGCAGGAGGATTATCAGCACCTCGAAGAAGGAAAACGGCAGTATATAGGTGACGATGGAGAGTAAAAATCTCATTGCTACCGACACCGTAGAGTTGATAAAATCGGCAAAGGCTACCGACTCGAGAGCTATAAAATAGACGACAGAGGATAGGGCAAAAAGTATAAATGACAGAGTCGCAAATCGGGGTATATATTTCTTCATTTTAAATTTTCCTCAGCATTATCTTCCGCCGTATTACCAGAAAATAAACATAGTTTTTTGCTTTAAGTTTTTTTGGGTAGTCGTGGGAATTTACACAGTTTTAAGGCTTAAAAGTAAACTTTAGTTCCCTTTTTAAGTATAGATGAGGAGTAAAACTCGGTAAGCGCCTCAACCATACTCTCAACGTCATATGCGCCTGCGGTCTCGTTTGCCGAGTGCATGGCGAGCTGAGGAAGTCCGATGTCAACGGTGGGAACAGACACCTTGGTATTGGATATTGAGCCGAGTGTTGAGCCGCCGGGAAGGTCTGCTCTGTTGCAGTAGGTCTGCACCTTTACTCCCGCCCTCTTGCACACGGTGCGGAAGATGGAATCGGACAGACCGTCGGTCGCGTATCTCTGGCTGGCGTTATACTTGATGACCACGCCGCCGTTAAGAAGCGGAGCGTTGTCGGGATCGGACATCTCGGGGTATGCGGGGTGCTTTGCGTGAGCGTTATCCGCGCTGACCATAAAGCTGTTCTCAAGCGCTACGGCAAGGCTCGCCTCAGAGCCCGTAATTCGTGTGAGGACGTCGTGAAGGAAGGTGGACGCCGCACCCTGCTTTGTCTCGGAGCCGACCTCCTCGTTATCGAATATCGCAAGGATCGGAACAGATGATGAGCCGCTCGCCTCGAGGAAGGCAACGGTCGAGGAATAAACACAACCGAGGTCGTCAAGTCTGGGGCAAAGAATGAACTCTCCATTTTTACCAATGCGCTTACCCTCGTCGCGGTTGTAGAGGAAGAGATCGTGCGAGAGGACGTCGGAGCTGTCGGCACCGGCACTCTCGGCAATGCTATCGATAAACGAGCCTTCCTCACCGCCCATAGTGTAGAGGGGGAGAAGGTCCTTTGCGGGATTGAACTTAGCGCCCTCGTTTACACCTCTGTTCATATGAATAGCGAGGCTGGGAATCGTAACGAGATCTCGGTCGAGATCAACGAGCCTTGACTCTATTCCCTCACCCGTTCTTACAAGCACTCTGCCCGCTACCGAGAGAGGTCTGTCGAGCCAGGTGTAGTATATCATTCCGCCGTACTTCTCCACCTCAAGACGGGTGTATGCTCCACGCGCTTCGGGAGTAGTCTTTACTCTGAATGAGGGGGAGTCGGAGTGAGATGCGACGATCATAAAGCCGCGTGCGTCTCTGTAAGTACGGAATGCGATAATGCTTGTGCCGTTGCGGATAACGTAGTATTTGCCGTCAACCGCGAGCTTCCATCTGTCGCACTCGTAGAGCTCGGTGTAGCCTTCCCTGTCAAGCATTTCCTTGACGGTGTTCACCGCGTGATAAGCGGAGGGAGAGCTCTTAATAAATTCAAAAAGACCGTTTATATGATCCATAAGTCACCTCGTAACATATATTTTACATATATTTTAACATCTATCTGAAAAAAAGTCAATTTAACTGTTGAAAATTCCTGCAGTTTGAGGTAAAATAAAGGAAATAAATATATTTTGATTATTTTTGGAGGTACAAATGCTCATTATTGATGATTTTAGGAGCATTGAGAAGGTCGTCCGCTTCTTTGAGGAATTCTCCGCCATCCCCCACGGCTCGGGAAACACCTCGCTTATCGCGGACTACCTTGTAGATTTTGCTAAGAAAAGAAATCTTGATTATTCAAGAGACAGTGCGGACAACGTAATAATCCGCAAGGGCGCGACCAAGGGCTATGAAAACCGCCCCGCAGTCATCTTCCAGGGACATCTTGATATGGTGGCGGAGAAGAAGCCGGGCGCTGCGATCGACATGGAGAAGGAAGGCTTAACGCTTTACCGCGACGGAGATTTCCTGCGCGCTAAGGACACTACTCTCGGCGGTGACGACGGCGTGGCTCTGGCATACGCTCTCGCGGTCCTTGACTCTGACGATATTCCCCACCCCGACTTTGAGGCGGTATTCACCTCGGATGAGGAGATTGGTCTGCTCGGCGCGGTGGCTATCGACCCTGAAGAAATAAAGGGCAGACTCCTTATCAACATCGACTCCGACGCGGAGGGTATATTTACCGTCGGCTGTGCGGGCGGTATGAGAAGCGACGTTACCCTCCCCGTACATCGCTCCAATTCGGGCTCTAACTCTTATAGAGTTAAGGTCTCGGGCTTCAAGGGCGGACACAGCGGAGTTGAAATCGACAAGGGACGCGTAAACGCCAACAAGGCGCTCGTCGAGGTCATCTCGGGCATCGGTGATATAAGCATCAAGGATATACGCGGAGGCAACGCGGATAACGCTATTCCCCGCGAGTGCGAGTGCATCTTCTCGTCAAATCTTGACCACACCGCGCTCATCGAGAGACTCGGTGCACAGATGAAGGCAAAGTATTCGGACATTGAGCCCGACATAACAGTAACCGTAGAAAAGGTCGACTCTCCCATAGCGGGCGTATGCGTTGAGGACTCGAAGAAGCTTATCTCACTCCTTTCGACTCTCCCCTCGGGCATTATTGCTATGAGCTCTGACGTCCCCGGCCTTGTTGAGACCTCGCTCAATATGGGTATTTTAAGGCTTGAAGGTGACAGAGCCGAGGTATCCTTCTCGGTAAGAAGCGCTAAGGGCGCACAAAAGCAGGCACTCGGCGACAGACTCGAGAAAATAGCTCTTGACCACGGCGCGTCCTACTCCACAAGAGGCGAGTATCCCGCGTGGGAATACAAGAAGGACTCGCACCTGCGCGACGTTATGAAGAAGGTCTACGAGGATATGTACGGAAGGTCTCCCGAGATAGTGATCATCCACGCGGGACTTGAGTGCGGTATCTTCTCCGAGAAGATCGAGGGACTCGATTGCGTTTCCATCGGTCCTGACAATTACGACATACACACAACGGAGGAAAGACTCTCACTCCCCTCGCTCGCGAGAGTATGGGATTTCCTTCTTAACGTGCTTAAGGAGATCTGAGGATAAAATATGGGTTTTAAGCGGCGGATTTCTTATTGTAATACGCCAAAGAAAACTAGCGTAATATTAAGACGAAAAATGCCGAAAAATATGACAAAACAAAGATTTGTACAATGAAGGGACTATAAAAATGACAAAAACAAGACTTAAGAAATATGCTAATCTCATCGCGAGATGCGGTGTCAACGTACAGAAGGGCCAGGAGGTGTATATCACCGCTGAGCTTGACCAGCCCGAGTTTGTAAAGATGGTTGTAGACGAGTGCTACAAGGCAGGCGCAAAGAAGGTAACAGTTGACTTCTCCTACGAGCCACTCACCCGCTCTCACGTAAAGTACTGCAAGCCCGACGTGCTCGGCTCGCTTGATAAGTGGCAGATCGAGAGATGGGAGCATCAGGTAGAGATCCTCCCCTGCAAGATCTACCTCATCTCCGAGGACCCCGACGCACTCGAGGGCATCGACCAGCAGAAGCTCGCAAAGGCTATGGCAATGCGTAGTAAGACCATCAAGCCCATCAGAGCTAAGATGGAGAACAAGTATCAGTGGTGTATCGCGGCTGTGCCCGGTAAGGCTTGGGCAAAGAAGATCTTCCCGAACGAGAGAGCGTCGAAGGCGGAGGAGCTCCTCTGGGAGGCTATCCTCTCTACCTCGAGAGTTGATGACGATCCTATCGCGGCTTGGGATAAGCACAACGCCGACCTTCTCAAGAGATGCGACTATCTTAACTCCCTCGGTATCAAGAGCCTTCACTACACCGCCTCTAACGGCACCGACCTCACCGTAGGTCTTATCCCCGAGGCTACCTTCCAGGGCGGCGGCGAGAATGCTCTCGGCTCGGGCATCTACTTCAACCCCAACATTCCCTCCGAGGAGGTCTTCACCTCTCCTATGAAGGGCGAGGCTGAGGGTATCGTTTACTCCTCCCGTCCCCTCTGCTACAACGGTGTTCTCATCGACAACTTCTGGGTAAAGTTTGAGGGCGGTAAGGCAGTTGACGTAGGCGCTGAGAAAAACGAGGAGGCTCTTCGCGAGCTGATCAAGATGGACGAGAATGCTGCCTACCTCGGCGAGTGCGCGCTCGTGCCCTACTCCTCTCCTATCCGCGAGAGCGGACTCCTCTTCTACAACACTCTCTTTGATGAGAATGCGGCTTGTCACTTGGCTCTCGGCAGAGGCTTCACCAACCTTCTTCGCGGCTATGAAAATATGACCGAGGAAGAGGCTCACAAGATGGGCATCAACGACTCCATCGTGCATGAGGACTTCATGATCGGTACTGCCGATATGTCTATCGTTGCAACCACCCACGACGGCAAGGAAGTAGCTATCTTCAAGGACGGCGAGTGGGCGTTTTAAATGCGAAGTGCGAAGTGCGAAGCGCGAAATGCAGGCACGATGCGCCAATGCGGAATGCGGAATTCGGAATGCGGAATGCGGAATGAAGGCGCATGGCGCAAGGCTACGCCAATGCAAAATGAGGAACGAGACACACCCCGTAGGGGACGGCAGTGCGGCGGAGCCGCAAGTGCAAAATGCAGAGTGCAGAGTGCAAAATGAGGAACGAGACACGGATTGTAGGAACCGGCGGTCTCGACGATCAATAAAATAATCAAAGCTCGGCAATCGAATGATTGCCGAGCTTTTTCGCACTTATTTGAGATATTTGACTATAATTATTGTCATTTTAGGTGCTTTTCGATAGCCTTCTCTGCCATCTTGATTCCATCGACCGCAGAGGAGACTATGCCGCCTGCGTATCCTGCGCCCTCACCCGAGGGGTAGATGCCGGAAAAGCCGACAGCGCATCCGTCCTTCCCTCGCTCGATACGGACGGGGGAGGTAGTACGCGTTTCGGGGCCTGTGAGTGCAGCGTCGGGATAGAGGTATCCGGGAAGCCAAGCGTCAAAATCGGGCATTGCCGCCTTTATTGACGAGGGGATATATTCGGGCAAATAATCGTAGGGGGAGGCCTCTACTGTGCCGAGAGCGTAGCTCGGTGTGAGCTCATTTTTTGAGCACTCTCTGCCACACGAAAGAAGATCGCCAAGGCGTATTGCGGGAGCCTTGTAGGAGGCTGAAATTCCGTATGCCGCCCTCTCTATTTTGCGCTGCAGATCTATACCTGCGAGCGGGTCATCCGAGCCAAAATCCTCGGGTGTGACCGAGACCAAAAGCGCGGCGTTGGAGTTGTCCGCTAGTCTTGCATACTCGCTCATTCCGTTGGTGACGACGGCACCTTCCTCGCTCGTCGCGGCAACTACCTCACCGCCCGGACACATACAGAAGCTGTATACGCTCCTGCCCGAGTCGAGATGTGTGACAAGGTGGTAGGACGCAGACTCTGTGATAACGTCAGCAGAGTCGCGGTAGACTATCCTGTTTATATACTCTCTCGGGTGCTCTATTCTCATACCTATGCCAAAGCCCTTGGCCGTCATTTTAAGGCCTTTTTCCTTAAGCATAGTGATGGTGTCTCTTGCCGAGTGTCCTGTCGCGAGAATGAGCGTATCGCACTCGACTGTGACAGAGTCAGCGTCCTTCAGATAGGTAATACTGACGAGCTCGCCATTCCTTACGGCAACGTCTGTAAGCTTGGCGGAAAAGATAAATTCGCCGCCGAGAGATATTATTTTGCTTCTTATTTTCTTTACGATACCGGGGAGCTTGTCCGTGCCAAGATGCGCCGAGGTTGAGTAGAAAATGCTCTCGTCCGCGCCGCCCTCTATAAATTCCTCGAGGACCTTGCGCTTATACTTATCCTTAGCGCCATACTTGAGCTTGCCGTCGGAATACGTGCCTGCTCCGCCCTCGCCAAACTGCACGTTGCACTCTGTGTCGAGAATACCGAGGGTGTTAAAGAGCTCTATCTTCCTTGCCCTTTCCTCGACCTCAAGGCCTCGCTCGATAACTATCGGCCGCGCGCCCGACTCGGCAAGAGTGAGAGCGGCAAAGAGTCCCGAGGGACCCGCTCCGACAACTATCGGCCTTTTGGCAAATGCGGAAGGCAGAGGTGTAAAGACCTCCTCGTCTGCCTCCTTGACCTTGTTCCTTATCTTGAGGAGTCCCTGCTCCTTTTCAATAGCGCAGGAAAAGGCAACCATGGTCTTGTAGGTCGGTAGCTGTCCGTCCCTTACGACGAGCTCACGGCGGAGTATTCTTACCTCACCTATCTCGCACTTGTCAATGGGGAGATGATGGGATATTGCTTCCTTTACGGTATCGTGGTCATAGCCATACGGCAATACCAAATCCGTTTTAATCATTATAGGTTCTTTCCTTAATTCTTCCCGTCTCGTACGCCTTGCCGAGCAGCTTGAGGTCATCGATGCGCCTCTCTATTTCCGCGCCCTGGTCGGTGTCCTTGACGAGTATCTTCTCTGCCGACGGCTCAAAGACTACGGTGTCTGAGAGAATATCGACGTTGTTCTGTATTGCGTTAGCCTTGCCGCGGAAGGGCTCGTGCGCCGAGATGCGGATGCCCTCTGCGTTGTATATGAGCGTGTAACCGCCGATGCCGGTGGTAGGCTGATAAGCCTGACAGAAGCCGCCGTCTATAACGATGAGCTTACCGCCCGCCTTGACGGGTGCTTCACCCTTCTTCGACTTGATCGGGATATGTCCGTTGATGATGTGAGAGCCTCTGCCGCCGAGCGAAAACTCGGTAAGTATCTTATCTGCCACGCTCTCATCATTCCAGGAATTGTAGTAGGTATTCTTAGGCTCAACCCAGGTCGACTCGTCCTCAACGTAGAGTCTCTCAAACGTGGTTATCTTTTCCCTTGCGCATAGGGGCGAGTTCTTACCGCACCAGAGGAACCATAAGAAGTCCTTGCCGTACTGCCTTTCCTTTGTGCCTTCTTTAGCAAAAAAGCCCTGCCTTGCCACTCTGTCGCACCAGTCCATAAAGGCTCTGCCCGAGAGTCCTCCCGCGCAGTCAAACTTGATAAACTCGCCGTTCTCATCAAGCGGTATGCAACCGTGGAACATAAGGTTTTTGTTAAGTATAGTGTACATTTCTCCCTTTTCAAAGAGGAAAGCGACGTGTCTGTGCAATTTCTCCGAACGCATAAATGCGTTTTTAAGGTAGTGCATAACTCTCGCCTCAGCGTCGGTAAGCCGATACGGATCCTCCCTGTCAACCGTCGGGAAGTCACAGTCGCGAAGGGGGTATTCACGCCCTTCAATCATAACCGTTTTCTTATCAAAGTCTATTTTGTCTAGAAGGAGTCTACCCTCCATTCCAAATGAGGGATTGCGGAGTATGGTCTGTCCCTCGAGCTTAAACTGAATGACGCTGATAGCCTTGTGCATTCTTGCGATAAGGACCTCGTCATCCTGCTTCAAGAAATCGCCGTGGGTATCGCCCTTAGGCATATATCTGGAGACGTCGGAGTTCTTGTACTGCTCGGAGGCAAAGAGAGACAAGGGGCGGAGCGAGATGCCGTAGCCTATCTCGATTACGTCAAGATTCTTATAGGTGATGGAATTGTTTAAGACGGTGGCAATACAGGTTCTGGAGCCTGCCGCAGCGCCCATCCAGAGAACGTCGTGGTTGCCCCACTGAATATCGAGCGACGCCTCCTTCATAAGCTCGTCGACGATAATATCCGCCCTCGCGCCTCTATCAAAGATGTCGCCGACGATATGAAGGTGGTCGATGACAAGACTCTTTATCGCCGAGCAAATTGCGACTATAAGCTCCTCTGCCGCGCCTATATCGATAACCGCCTTTACAAGGCTGTCGTAATAGCTGATCTTGTTTTTCTCCTCGTTGCCGTTGTTGAGCAGCTCGTCGATAACGTGATCAAAGCCGCCCGCAACCTTCTCAAGGCACTTATTCACCTTGGAGCGAGTGTATTTACTGCTCACAAAGCGGCAAAGCGCGAGAAGTCTCTCAAGTGTTATCGCATACCAATCGTCAATATCGGATACGCGCTCCTTAATGCCGTCGAGCTTCTCCTCGGGATAATATATGAGTGTCGCAAGCTCTGCTCTCTCCTTCGCCGTGATCGACTTGGCAAAGAGGGCGTCAACCTTCTTTTTTATTACACCCGACGCGTTGCGTCTTATATGCAGATACGCCTCGTGCTCACCGTGGATATCCGACATAAAGTGCTCGGTTCCCTTCGGCAAGTTCAAAATGGCGTTCAGATTTATTATTTCGCTAAGGACCGAGCTGCGGCTCGGGTATGACTTCGCAAGCTCAAGTAAATACTTATCATTTTCAACAAACCCGCGCATATTTCCCTCCGAAAAACATATTTTCACAAGTATATTATACATTAAAAAAACAGCGGTGTCAATAAGATGATTTTGTCACCTTTTGTCGCTGGGTGAAATGTTATGAACCTAACTTAAAACGGCAGGATGCAAAATCGCACCCTGCCGCAGGTAATAACCTGTTTTGCTACATAAAATCTTTTGTGTAATTACGAGGCTTTTCTATATTCCATCTTATGTACTTCCAGCGAACTTTATAATATACGTTAATTCCGTTTCCCATTCTATGCTGTCCATCCTCTTCAATTTTATATGCTATTACATGAAAATTAACGTGTCCAATGTAGTTATTCGGGCCTGTGTAAACAAGGCTAAAGCTTTCATAATAATAACTATCGTATTTAGGATCGGTATAATCCGAATACTCAAAAGCGTAGTAATCCCTGTGTATCGAACCATCTGCAAGTATTATATCATAGTTTTCCGCGAACACTTCGAGTGTTGCCTCATTAGTTTTTCTTTCATTAGGAAAGTAAAAGCCTACGCGAACTTCAAAAGCCTTTCCATACTTTATCTTTTCCGGAATTTCTGCGTGCATTTTTATTTCGGGAGCAATATCAGCACTGACATCTGACTTTTTTTCTTGATTACAAGATGATAAACATAAAACAACAAGCACAAATAAGGCAATGATTCTTTTTTTCATTATTAATTACCTCCTATATTTGAAATAAGATTTATTCTAACGCATCTTATAATCAGCTTGTTGATCTTGTTGCAGCAATACTAAACTGCCCGTATGTCCAGGTATAACTTCCACGAATTCTGATAAATACTATCTGCCCTTCTTCTAAATAGCAGGTTACAGAACAGTTATTTCCGTCACCGCTGTTATCATCACTTGCTATACTTCCTGTCGTACTTGTCCTATCGTAAGCAGGTGTATTGAACACATTAATATACGTGTCGAGATTACCCGTTGTGTAGAACGTGTAATTTCCGGCAGAAGGTGCTGTAAACTGATAAAGATAGAACCCGTTGGCCATAAGATTCGCTTCTTTAGGTGCATCCCAGTAATTTAATGCATAATATACAAGCATAGTAAATTGGCCTTCATACGCTTCATCATATCCGCGAACTCTCAAATAAACCGTCTGACCTTTTGTCAGTGAATACGTTATTTTGAAATTATAATCACTACCCGAGTCATCATCCGCCTTAAGCGAGCCTGCTACAGAACCGTCAAGCGTGGGGTAGTTAAACAAATTTCCATACGTATCCTCTTCCCCGTCAGTGAAGAAATAGTAGGTTCCGGTATACGGTGCAGTGAACTTGTACCATATTCCCGTCTCTCCTGACAGATTTCTATTATCCACGTTAGTAATCTGTAATACCTTCGATACTGCAATTGTGTATTGACCGTAAAGTCCTTCATCAAAGCTGTCTATAAACAAATACAGGGTAGTTCCCGCTGTAAAATAATCTTCATACAAGAAATTGTAATCCGACCCGGAATCATCGTCTGCTATGTCTGATACTGCGAATGAATCTGATGTGCTTAGCCTTAGTCTTACGTCAAGATCACCCTCTGAATAGAAAGCATACCTTCCGGTTTCCGGGACTGTGAACGTATACATGTCCGCGCTGTACGGATATAAATAGTCGTCATATCCGGTATTTAATGAAGTAATGCTATAAGGATTAAAATCCTCTTGGAAATAACACTTTTCAATACTAGAATAATAAGGGCCGGTTGCGGGTGTGTCATTCTGATAAGTTACAATGCCCCAATAAAACAGTTCTTCAATACCAATTGCACTCTGCAAAACATTCCATTGAACAGATGACAGAGTATATCTACCCAAACTAGATGAAACGGTCGGCGTTTGTAGAACAACATTAAAATCTTTATCATAGAATATCAGCTTTAATTTATTAGGATATCCCTCGTTTCCGTTATCAGGATCATCCGATATGTCAGCCGGCGTCCATTCAAAAGTACTGGTCACCCTCCTGCTATATAACAAATTACTATGTAGGGGCTTATCTGCTATGTTGTGTTTTTCCAACAACCGTCCAATTTGTCTGAATGTGAGATTATCTATGTTATTATACAATGCAGCCATAAAAGCGTTAAAATTTTTGCATTCATTATCCTCTGCAATATTCCACACATTTTGGTGTGACATATTAAAATCTAAAATTAAACCGTATAATACCGCCGTAATCGCGAATTCATTGCCGTCTGTAATTCCTGTATCCAATGTGTAATTAAAGCTAATACCTGAATATGTCCCATCATTTTTAAGATCTAAATCTATGTAGCAATTGTCAGCGACGTTTACAATGTCAGATATTATTGCAACGTTAGTTTCGTAATATTGTTGCGCAGCCATACTAAAGTAGGACGCCCAGCCTTCGTTCCATGCGCCTTGTGTGCCTAATTGTTTTCCGTATGTTTCCGATAAATTTTCCATAATGTCATGGTCTTCACTGAACGAGGCATTTACCTCAATTTTAAATGCGACGCAATGACCTAATTCGTGCAAAATAACATCCCAATCACAGTAATCACTTTGTGCTATATTAATACATCCGTCATTAGCCCACGAACCATCTTCGTCTCCATCTTTTACTTCACCGGGATAATATACTTTTACGTCACTCACATCATTATTGTTCATTGCTTTAAAGTAATGATAACCAACGTTTAGTGCTTGATGAATGCTAAGAGAACGAATTATATCCGTATTGCTGCCTCCATAATACTCCATTGATTGGGAGGTTGTCACGTTTTTCGTTGTTTCTGTGTAAAAGTAATATCCGTCTGAGAAAATAGAGTCGTTCGATGAAGGAGTTATCTCAAAATGATTGCTCACAGTGTTTATCCTGATATAAATATCCAAACCGTTCTCCAGAATTCCTGTACGATTGTCAAAAGTTGCGGTGAAATAACCGCTATTAGTTGTATACACGGTCGCAATCGTTGAATCTACAAGAGCATTCTCGTCCATTATTTTTACTTCGATATTCCTTGCAGGAATCCACGTTCCGCTTATATCTCTCCAACTTATAGCGCCTTGCACGCGTAAACGTTCTCCGGAATCCAACGCTTCGATAGATCTTGATACGTAAATTTCAGGTGCAACTATTGTTCCACCGGTGGGCGTAGCTAATAGAGATACTTCTCCATCTACACCCCTAACTACATTAGCTAAATTAGAAGAATTATATACTTCTCTTATTTCAACATTATGAGTTTCCTCGTTGTAGACTTTAAGTTGTTTGGGCTCTTCGGTTTCAATCTCAATATCAAATCCGTCAACTTTAGTTAGCTCTGATGCCTTTCTGACTGCATATTTGTATTCTTCATCGGTTATCAGCTTATTTGTATACATATATGATATGTATTTGTCATATGCGTAGATATCATCGTATTCACTGACAAATACTCCGTATGCAGTAGGCAAAAGTGATAGCTCAACGAGCTTAGTGTCAACGAGATCAGAGCCATCATATGCCTGTGCAGATAAATATATTTTCTCGAACGTAGTTTCTTTAAAATTCAAAAGCGGCGCTTTTGATATAACATCCGGATCAATATCAAACTCAATATTCACATTTGTTAAGTTATCAGAATAGCTATATTCTTTCGGCGAGTAGTCGCTAAGAATTACATTTTCCGTAGATGCATAATACACCTTTGTATAATCATACTCACCTAATGAAGAAAGATTTATTTGAAAATCTAGATTATCTGTATCTTCAAAATGTATTTCAAAATCAGAATTCAAATCTATGTATTCAACGTCAACATTTTTTTGGAACTGATTTGTATTTTCACTAGTAGCCACAGGGTTTTGAGAAATAATATCATAAGAACTATTTTCTTCAATAATTGTAGTATCAGATGCTTCGGCAGATGCAGTAATCACACTGCAGCTAAACAATAAACCAATAATGATTATCATCGAGATTGCTTTCTTCATATCTTTGCTTCTCCTTTTCTTCACTGATTATCCTAATAAAATCGTATTATATTATCTCATTTACAATTATATATACTTGTTTTTTCTCAGCTGCATATTAACTTAGTAATACTTAATAAACAATCCGCGTATCTCATAATAGACATACGTAGTCGTGAAATCAGATTTTATTCCGCTATCTCTTTCTTCATCAATGTAAGAAAGTGAAAATTTAATGTGATTATCTTTAACGTCGGACCATTCTTCTCCGATATATATAAAGCGGAAGGTCTCACGCTTCATTTCATCATACTTATAATGTCCATCCTCTCCACGGGGAACTCCATACTTTGCATCGTCAAAATCAGAATAAACGACCGAATACTTTTCTTCAACCCTTGAGCCATCGGGAAGCACAATGGTGAATCCCGGCGCATTAATTTCAAAGGTTACGCTAGAATAAGGACCAAGACCTTGATAATAGTCAGAACGTCGACCAATTCCTATGTCAACCTCAAATCCTATATATCGTATTCCTACGCCAATTTCAAATCCATTTATTGTTCTGTATGAAAATTCTTTGTCTAACCACCTTACTAACACTAAGTTTGAATTTATCATACCACCCGTGCTATCGTCGTTATTCGAATCATTCACCACGCAGGATGACAGACAAAACATCAAAAGCACAAAAAGCGCTATAATTCTTTTTTTCATATATTCGTCTCCTTTCAAAGCTATACGTAAAATGATCCTTGACTTTAATCAGATAATATAAACCTCAGATAAAAAGCACACAGATCCCCTCAATCCGAGAATTGACGACCTGTGTGCTTTTAAAGATAATATGATATTGTAAAAACGGTTATACAAGCCGCCGTAATATGCAAAATAGATCTTTTCTGTCTATAGTTTAGCATATATTACATCACTTGTCAATATTTTACAATATACTTTAATTAATATAGGAAAAACTCTTTTATAATCCATTTATTTCAGTTTTCTCGGTGTATCGACAAGTCCTGCGAGGTAATCGAGAGAGACGTTATAATATTTTGCTAAGGTTACAAAATGATGCATCGGCATTTCGCGCTTGCCGCTTTCGTAAAGCTGATATTGCTGTCTGGTAATATTGAGAACAAGGGCAATATCCTCTTGCTTTTTGTCCGCATCTTCTCTTATATCCCTAAGCCTTTGATAAACGTACATATCTGTCTCCAATTAGTAATTGTGTTTTTACACTATTATACCATTGCATTCAAAAAAATGCTTGACAAGCATTCGAATGAATGCTATAAAGCTAAAAAAGGAGAGCAAGATATTTGCTCTACTTTTTAGGTGAAGTTGTGTGCAACACAATGAATTGGCTGCGCAGAGGAATAATGATGTATTTGCTGATGCAAAAATGATGTTATGCTACGCATAATGATGTTGCTTCACTTCGTTTCGCAGTGATGTGATGTTTGCCCTTATGCGCCCGCAGGCGCACATCATTAGCGAAGCGTCATCATTGGCGAAGCCTACATCATTTGCCAATAGGCAAACATCATTTAGCGCATGCTCCAATCAGAGCATTGCGCTAACCGCCCAAATAGGCGCGGCGTATATCCTCGTCGTCGAGGAGCTCACGACCTGTGCCGGTCTTGACGATATTGCCTATCTCGAGGACGTAGGCGCGGTCGGCGATGGAGAGCGCCTTCTTAGCATTCTGCTCAACGAGAAGGACGGTCGTGCCGAGGGAGTTTACCTTCTTTATCATATCGAAGATGGTATTTACGTATAGGGGCGAGAGTCCCATACTGGGCTCGTCGAGGAGTAAAAGACGAGGCGAGGACATCAGGGCGCGGCTCATAGCGAGCATCTGCTGCTCACCGCCCGAAAGGGTGCCCGCTATCTGTCCTGAGCGCTCCTTGAGTATCGGGAAGCTCGCATATATCTCCTCGAGTTTTCTCTCAAACTCCTCCTTATCCTTTTTGGAGTAGTATCCGAGCTTAAGGTTATCAAAGACCGAGAGCTCGCCGAAGATGCGTCTGCCCTCGGGCACCTGCGCCATGCCCATGGAAACGAGCTTATGCGCTTTTATCGAGGTGATGTCCGTCCCGTCAAAGACGACCGAGCCTGCCGACTTACCTATAAGGCCGTTCAGGGCGTGCATTACGGTGGTCTTGCCCGCGCCGTTGGCTCCGATAAGGGCAACTATCTCACCCTCGTTTACCTCAAAGGAAACGCCCTTTACCGCCTTGATAAGTCCGTAGTTTACCTCAAGATCTTTAACTTCAAGTAATGCCATAAATCAACGCTTCCTTTCTTAGTCTCCGAGATACGCCTTGACGACCTCGGGATTGGTGAGCACCTCGGCTGTATCGCCCGAGGCGAGAGTCTGACCGAAGTTGAGTACGGTGAGCTCGTCGCAGATACCCGACACAAGGCTCATATCGTGCTCTATTAAGAGTATAGTCATATCGAACTTATCTCTGACAAATCTGATGGTTTCCATAAGCTCAGCCGTTTCCTGCGGATTCATACCCGCGGCGGGCTCGTCGAGGAGCAGGAGCCTCGGATTGGTGGCAAGAGCTCTCGCTATCTCGAGCTTTCTCTGCTTTCCGTAGGGGAGATTGTAGGCAAGGTTATTTCTCTCTTCTAAAAGACCGAAGATCGCGAGTATCTCCTTTGCCCTCTCGCGCATTGCCTTCTCGACCTCTTTATGCCTCTTTGTCCTGAAGATGGAGTCGATAAAGCTGCACTTATATTCGGGGAGATTGTGGAAGCCGACCATAACGTTTCGCGCCACCGTCATATTGTTGAAAAGACGGATGTTCTGGAAGGTTCTCGCGATTCCCTTCTGATTTATCCTGTCCTGCGAGAGCCCCTTAAGCTCCTCGCCGTCAAGCTAAAAGGTACCCTTGGTGGGCTGATAACCGCCCGTGAGCATATTGAACACCGTTGTCTTTCCCGCGCCGTTGGGGCCGATAAGGCCGTAT
>CAZUQN010000028.1:0-19920 GCA_964622425.1 uncultured Ruminococcus sp. | reverse complement strand
TCTTCCTCCGTACCCGCTCACGTAGAAATGATGGGCTTGATCGGTATGGGTAACAACCCCATGGTTGGCGCTACTGTTGCAGTTGCTGTTGCAGTTGAAGAGGCTAGCAAATAATCGACGAATCTTCGTACCAAAAAAGACGGATTTTGTTTTGAAATCCGTCTTTTTATATTGTATTTAAGATCTCGAAGTATTTTTTTATTCTAACACTGTGTTGATTTTCCTAAATTCATATGATATAATATCTTTGATTATTAAAAACTTAATAAAAAGAATATGAAGGAGAGAAATATGTTAAAAGGTATTCCGTCAATTATTTCGCCCGAATTGTTAAAGGTTTTGTGTGAGATGGGGCACGGTGATAAAATTGTAATTGCTGACGGTAATTTTGCTTCTGCATCAACAGGGAAGAATTCAATTGTTATCAGATGTGACGGTCACGGTGTGCCGGAGCTTTTAAATGCTATTCTGCAGTTGTTTCCGCTTGACACGTATACTGAAAAGCCCGTAACCTTAATGGCAGTTTTACCCGGCGATAACGTAGAAACACCCATTTGGGATACATATAAAGAAATAATCTCTAAATACGATGAGCGCAAGGAGGCTGTTGTTGGCACGATTTCACGCTCTGAGTTTTATGATGAAGCGAGAGGAGCATACGCGATAATTGCAACAAGTGAAAAGGCACTTTATGCTAATATCATGCTTCAAAAGGGCGTGTTGTAAAATCAAAAAGACGGATTTTGTTTTGAAATCCGTCTTTTTTGTTTTAGTGGCTAATTTGTTTCTTTTTCATATTGCCAAAGATCTTGAAAAATGCTATCATATATACGTAAACTGAAATTAAGGTGATCAAAATGCAACAGATACATATTAGCGAGAGCAATCTCACGATCGAAAATCAAATATTCACAGCATCGCATTATGCCAAAGAGGAGATGCCTGACGGTACAAAGCGTGGAACGTTCAGAAGCTATACAGTTCTTGTCGATGGAGATAACGTTTGCTTTAAGAACTGCGTCTTCGAAAACACCGCAGGACGAGGCAAGGACGTAGGGCAGGCTATCGCGCTTTATCTCGACGGTGAAGGCATAACTCTTGAAAACTGCGTGTTGAGAGGACATCAGGATACTTTATTTCTCGCTCCATTACCCGACAAGGAGATAATTCCGGGCGGTTTTACAGGTCCTAAACAGTTTACAGAGCGCAAAAGACGCACAGTTTATTTCAAGAACTGTGTGATTGAGGGCGGAGTGGATTTCATTTTTGGAGGAGCAACCGCCTATTTTGATAGTTGTGAGTTTGTGAGTGTAGAGGAGGGATATGTTTTCGCACCCTCGACCCCTGAGGACGTTGAGGTAGGCTTCGTAGCAACTAATTGCAGATTCACCTCAAGAAATAACGTAGAGAAGGGAACTTGCTTTATTGCGCGCCCTTGGAGAAACCATGCATATGTCAAGCTCGAAAATTGCTATCTCGGAGAGCATATACATCCATTGGGCTTTGATGATTGGGGAAAGATAGAGGCACACAAGACCATTAGATTTTACGAATCGGGCAGCTACGGTCCGGCTGCATTTTCCGAGCGCCCTGAGTATGTGAATAAGATTTAATATCAGGACATAGAAATGAAAAACGGAAACAATCCAAAGGCAAAATTAATTATTGATAGGGGAGGATGGCTTTCGCACAACAAGACGACCGTAAAAAGACTTGCAGTCGCTTGCACGGTGATGTTCTCTTGGCTTCTTATCTGGGCACTTGTGCTTAAGCTTGGCAGCGAGACCATGCTGGTAAGAAATTATACCAATCTAAAGGACATGACCTTTGAGGAGAGAATACTTTGGGATCTTAGGCCGTTTAATTACGATGAAAATAAGGGAAATAAGCTTACTCTCATTATGGATACGGTGCTTAACTGCTTTGTTTTCGCGCCGCTTGGCATAGCTTTTTGTTACGTATTTGAAAAGAAAAACGCATTCCGCGATGTTCTTATTTGCCTTGGCTTTTCTATCTTTATCGAAGCTGTGCAGCTTTTTACTATGCTTGGTAATCCTGCAACAGAGGATCTTATTACAAACGTTACAGGCTGCTTTATTGGTCATATGATTTACAATTTGCTTATAAGACGATTATCTATGAGGAAGAGCTCTATTTTCTTGATGGTTGTTACAGCTATTCTTTCATTAGCGGTTGTATTCTCATTTGCGACGACCGTGATGGCCGCTGAGGTGATTTTCAAGATAATCACAAGAACACTTTAATATAATAAAAGGTTAGCTACTCTTAAACCGCGTAGCTAACCTTTATCATTTCTTTTGCATATTGACTAGCAAAGTATAAACGAGAAATTCTCGCACACCAGCACAGAGCCTATGTCCGCACCGAGTGGCAAAAGAGCAAGAGCGATAAATATATCATCTTCGCCGTCAATGGGGGAGAGATAGGCGTATTCGCCCTCTATTTTTGTTAATCTGAACTTAATTCCTTCCATGGTTTACTCCTTGATCAATATTTCAGGGAAATCCTTAATAAACTGGGTATAAAGTGCCTTTGCTCCGAGAGCGTCAGGGTGTACGTTGTCAGGATAGAGCATTCCGTCATACCAAGAGCTGCCTGTTTCCTCGCCGCCAACGCCCTTAGCAAAATCAACGTAGCGAACTCCCAGTGATTTTACCCAGTTATTTTTATAAGCATGATTTCGCTCCGGTACGCAAGGAATAGTTGATAGAATGGGAGTGATTCCGTTACGCTGACATATATCGAGAAAATCCTTGGTTGCGCAAAGATAGCTCTCGCTTATTTCCGTGTCCGAGTCTTCATCATTCATACCCAAGCACCATACGGCGTATTTGGGCTTTCCGTGAGTGAGTGCTTGCGTAAAGTCCTTAAGCGCAGATGCCGTGTTTCTTCCGGGATAACCGGAGAGCAGGTATTGTGTGTATCCGTCATTTAGCAAATACGACGTCCATCTCAGCTCTGAGGTAGGATTAAAGTAAGAGTCGCCGAATAGCCAGATATCCTTTTCGTAATCAGAGCATGTCCAGTTAAAGCTTACCTCTGATAAATCACTTGCCTTGCTGAAGGCAAATATTTTGCCATTTCTTCCGCTCCAGCTGTGTTCGATAACCTCGCTCTGGTAAATACCGCCCGAGGTTTCTATGGTCACTTGTGCTGATGAATAGCCTACGCATACGGTAACGTTGACAAAGTCTCTAAGCTCTAGTCCGTGCGCTCGACTCGCTCGCAGGATCGCTTCCGACGTGTATTCGTAAATCTTGAAATCGGTTTTTGTAAGCTCAAGATAAGATGAGCAGAACAATGTTTCTCCGTGTCCCATTCTTATCACGTCATCGTCGGAGAAGCTTTCCTTCTTAAAGGATAAGCTAAGTCTCTTATTACATATAATGTGATTTTCCTCAAGAGTAATGTACTGACCTAAGGATAGATGATTTGCAGTTGCGCATACACCTTGCGGTATGCTTGTAACAATAATTTTTGACATTTTTATCACCTTTTTACAGAACTATATTGCAAGTATAAAATTAAGTTCTGCTTATTTATATCTTGTGTATTTTGTTATTTATATGGATTTGATGGGTAAACCTTAACATAATCAATGACCATTTCGATTGGCAAGGAATCGATCGCTCCGTCGTTTCCGAGTCCTGCCCATTCCGCGGATTCGATCGTTAATTTTAGGCACTCTTCCTTACAATTTTACCATATTTTAAAATACTTGTAAAGGACTATTTGATTTTTTGACACTAATGTTTTTATCTTATTGACAAAAATCTGCGTGTGTGATAGAATTATGTTGAAGTAATTAGGTGGATTACCTAAGACAAGATACATAGGAGAAATTGAAATGAAAATATCCTTGATCGGCGACTCTATAAGAATGCAGTATGAAGGACGTGTCAAAGAGCTCCTCGGTGATAATTATGAATTTTTCTCACCGGATGAGAATTGCCGTTTTTCAAAGTATACTCTTCGCGGAATGTTTGATTGGGCTGAAGGAATGAAGGGAAGCCGTATTGTTCATTGGAATAACGGTCTTTGGGATATTTCGGACCTCTTCCACGATGGAAAGCTTTTTACTCCGATTGAGGAATACATCGATAATATGTTAAGAATCGCGGATATTCTCCTTGATAGATGCGATAAGGTTATTTTCGCCACGATTACTCCCGTTACGTTGAGAAATCCCTATAATAAAAATTCGGATATTGAAAGATATAACGTCACTCTAGTTTCCGAGCTTAAGAAGAAGGGAATAATCATAAACGATCTTTATTCCGCTGTTGCATCGGACATTGACAAATACGTTTCCGATGATAACATCCATCTTTCCGAGGAAGGTATTGAGCTTTGTGCGAGAATGGTAGCGGATACTATCCTTTCGGCTAGTGAAGGATTGTCTGAAAGATATGTTACTGATGATTGCGAAGCAGTCAAGGGAGAATCGGGAGCTCCTGTCATTCTTTAATTCTGTAATTGTCAGACGAAATCCCTCTCAATGTATATAAAGCCCGAATTTAGCAGAGAAAATAAAAGGATTATTAAATATTTTTTGCGTTTTTTATTGACAATCGCAAAATAATCTTATATAATATATATGTTAAAAGATATCTACTGCGCGTAAAGCGCTGAGAAGGAGACATAAAATGAATTTGAACAGACCTCATATTATTGCAAGAAAGAGTATACTTCCTGCATTTAAGTTTAGAAGAATTTTCAGCTTCCTGCTTTGCGTTGGCTTAGCGGTTGTCTGTGCGCTTATGGGCGAGGATATCGTGTCCGGATTTGCGCCTGACCTTGCATCCTATGTTCCGCTCCTTGCAGTTGTTTTTGGTGTGTTGGCTTTAATTCCTCTCACCTCTTTCATCGTACACGTTATTTTGCTCAGATCTGTATACGTTGAGTTCTATGATAGCTTTGTTATCAAGAAGAGAGGCGTATTCAATAAGACTGAAGAGAAGTGCATGTTCCCCAAGGTTCTCTCCTGCCACGTATACCGTTCCTTCTGGGGCAGAGTATTCAACTACGGTAATATCCAGGTAGACGTTATCGGTAAGTGGGATGTAGATCTTACCAACATCAAGAGCCCTCTCTTTGTACGTAAGTACCTTGAGAATCACTTCATTTCCGCTAAGGAAATCAGAGGAATGCGTCAGACCGTTGTTACTCAGTAATAACTTAAAAAAAGGAAGTGCAAAGAGCACTTCCTTTTTTATTGCCTCGAATTTTAATTATACGCCGGAGTAAGCAGAGAATCCACCGTCAATGGGAAGAACAACACCGGTGATAAAGCTGGATGCCGCATCATTGAGGAAGAAGAGAAGACCGCCGAGAAGCTCCTCGGACTCGCCAAAGCGATTCATAGGAGTTCCGCGAAGGATCTTTTCGGTTCTTGCTGTGGGAGTTCCATCCTGATTGAAGAGGAGGGCTCTGTTCTGGTTGGAAACGAAGAAGCCGGGGGCGATAGCGTTAACTCTGATACCTGCGTTTGCAAAGTGAACTGCAAGCCACTGAGTAAAGTTGGAAACGCCTGCCTTTGCAGCGCTGTATGCGGGGATCTTGGTAAGAGGTCTGAAGGCGTTCATCGAGGAAATATTGATGATATTTCCGTGTCCTGCCTGAGCCATATCAAGAGCGAATACCTGAGTGGTAAGGAAAGCTGCGGTAACATTGAGGTCAAGAACGAACTTGAAGCCCTCGGGAGTAAGACCGAAGAAGTCCTTTACGTCGGGGTTACCGATAAGGTCTGCGTCGAAGTATTCATTTGCGGTTGTTGCTCTGGGGTTGTTACCACCTGCGCCGTTGATAAGAATATCGCAAGGACCGAGCTTTTCGTTTACCTCAAGTCTTGCTTCCTCGAGCGAAGCCTTTTCAAGGCAGTTAGCCTTGATAGCGATAGCTACGCCGCCATCGTCGTTGATCTCCTTTGCGAACGCACTTGCAGCGTCGAGATTGATGTCGAGAAGGGCAACCTTTGCGCCGCATTTTGCGATAGCCTTTGCGAAGTCAGAGCAAAGTACGCCGCCTGCTCCCGTTACTACGGCAACCTTGCCGCTGAGGTCGAGATTAAAATTGTTCATTGGTTTTGTCCTTTCATAAATATAATATTTGATATTTAATATTGAGCAGAATTAGCCTTGCGCTTCAACTTTATCGTCGTTAACCGTGGTTCTTACCTTGGATATGGCGATTCTCTTTTTGAGCTCCTCGTAGAAGAGCTCGTCATTGATAGGAAGCGTTACACTCTCACCGAGCCAGGAGGAGAGATGCATAGCATTTGCAAGCTGTACACCAGCAAGTCCGTCCTTAGCGGGAGCGTAAACGGGCTCAAGACCGAGAATAGCATTTGCTATGTTATTGGTTATTCCAATGTGCTGAGGATTATCTCCTTCAAGCGCGATCTCTACTGTGGGAAGAGCCTCGGGCATTTCGAATCCCTTATTCGCTTCCTTACAGTGAATTCTTTCGTCCTTGAGAAGCTCTGTGTAGAAGAGCTTGTTGTTTTCAAAAACGAGCTTTCCGAGAGTTCCGGTTACCTCAAAACGGTTTGTGCCGGGGGCGTCTGCGGTAGTAGTGATAAATACACCTGTGGCACCGTTGGGATACTCTACATAGCAGGTTACGTCGTCCTCAACCTCAATATCATGCCACTTGCCGTAATGACAGAAGGCGTGTACCTTAGAGGGAGACATACCGATTATCCACTGGAAGAGATCGAGCTGATGAGGGGCCTGGTTGTAAAGCACTCCGCCGCCTTCACCTGCCCACGTAGCTCTCCACGCGCCGGTATCGTAATAGTACTGAGTTCTGTACCAGTCAGTGATTATCCAGTTTGTTCTCTTGATCTCGCCGATTTTGCCGTCGGCGATCATTTTTTTCATAGTCTTGAACGCGGGATTTGTTCTCTGGTTAAACATTATACCGAGAATCTTATCCGATTTTTCAGCTCTTGCAAGCATCTCCTTTACCTGAAGCGTATAAACGCCTGCAGGTTTCTCAACGATGCAGTGAAGATTATGGTCGAGAGCGAGAATCGAAAGTTCAGGGTGAGAGTAGTGTGGGGTACAGATCATAACACAGTCGCAAAGACCGGACTTGTACATCTCCTCGGCAGAATCAAAATAAGCGATCTTATCACCAAAGTTTTCCCTGAAATGCTTGAATTTATTCGGATTTATATCGCATACAGCAGTAAGCACGCCGTTTTCTATTTTTCCTTCACGGAAGTTTTTCGCGTGGCCCGTACCCATATTACCGCAGCCAACTATACCAAATCTTACTTTTTCCATATTCCGTTACCGTCCCTTTCGTATCCGTTTTCCAGAAGAAGTGCTTTAAGTGCGTTTGCAGCGAAGTCAAAGGATTCGCTGTTGTTTTTGAAGGTGTACTTACCTTTAAGCTCGTGAGAGTCAATGAGCTTGTATGCGTCAAAGAGGAAGAGATGAGGCTCAAGCGTGAGGTATACAACGCCGTCTGTCGCATTGTTTACTTTATCCAATACCTCTGCTATTTTTCCTTCACCGTCTCCGGCGGGAACAATTATCTGAGAGTCATAGATAGCATCCTTGATGTGAAGGTATGCGAGGTTTACAAGTGTTGCGTTGATTCCTGCGATGACGTCGCAGTTATTCATGCGGTAGTTTGCGGGATCGAAAATACCGTAAAGTCCCTCTACATTCTTCATGAGGTCGAGCATTTCCTCGGGATTCTGTCCGTATATCTCCGACTCGTTCTCATGGCAGAGCATAATGCCGTTTTCCCTTGCAATTTCCGTCATAACGTTCAGTCTCTTTAAAACCTCGTCACGATAGGTTGCGAGCTCTGTCTGCTTTACGAAGAAGGAGAACATTCTCATTTTGTCGGTGCCAAGGATTTTACACACCTCGATAGCGCGATAGAAATCTACGAGATGCTTATCAAACGGCTCGGTGATAGGATATTTACCAATGGGTGAACCAAGAGAGTTTACCTTGATTCCGTTTTCATCAAGCTTTTCTTTTACCTCATTAAGTTCATCATCGGTGAGAGTAAGGATAGGCTTACCGTTTATATTTCTCGGCTCTATGTAGCCGATTTCATTTCTTTTTAATGCGGCGATCTGCTCGTCAAGCGAGCTTCCTGCCTCGTCCGCAAATGCGGAAAGCACGTATTTTGCCATAATATCTCCTTAAAAAAGATTTTTGAGATTATCGTAGCTTATCTTCATCTGTCCGATGGAGTCTCCGGAGTCCGGAGCGTTATCCTGCTCGACGAGAGCGTTGACGATCCCTAACTCATCGCATAGCTTAACTACGGGAGCGAAGTCGATAACACCGTCTCCACAGGGGCAGATAGCACCCTTGGGATCGGTCTTCATATCCTTAAAGTGTACATTTTTAAGTCTTTGAGCACCGAGTCTTTTGATGTATTCAAGGTAGTCGTAGCCTGCGAATTTAACCCAATAAGTGTCGAGAATGAAGTCAAGGTCGGGAAGCTCGTCGATAAGAATATCAAACATAGGCTTTCCGTCTACAAGCTCAAACTCAAATGCGTGGTTGTGATATGCGAAGTTAAGGCCGGCCTCCTTGATCTTGCGGATAGGGTCTCTCAGAGATTCTATGAAATCGTATACGCCTCTTCCTTCGTGGAATTCATTTGGCATATATCCGAGTCCGATAGTAGGGCATCCGTAGATTAGGTGCTCCTTGATTAGATTGTCGGTATCATTGATGATTCTGTCATAGGGGGAATGGGTGCAGGTGATGGGGAGGGAATATTCCTCGGAATAGGAGCGTAATAGCTCGGGATCAATAGGGCATATTGCCGACATCTGCACGATCTCATAGCCAATATTTTTAATTTCCTCAAAGGATTTTTTTAAGTCCTCGGGGTTGGTTGTGTTATCTCTTATGGAATAGAATTGAGCGCCAAGCTTCATTTTTTGCCTCCAAAATTCAGATTCTACATCAATTTTATCATACTATTTCTCCAAATGCAATAAAATATTAATAACTTTTTATTGCAAGGATTGTAAAAACTATTGCAAAAATTGCTCAAGTGTGTTATAATGTATCCTAGATAGGTATGCGACATATGCCAATCATTCTTGTATGCAGTGGCAGAAGGGAGAAAAAATGCTTAAGAGATGCTCGTACTCCATGGATAGATTTGATTATAGCTATAGCGCGGATAGAGAGCCGCCTCAAGGTCTTGATAACAGACATTGTCACGACAACTACGAGGTGCTTTACGTTATCGGCGGTACGGGTCGGTTTATGATAGAGGGTACTACCTTTGATATTAATCCTGGAACATTGCTCGTTATCAGACCCTTTGAATATCATTCGATGCAGCTCGATCCCGATACTGTTTACGAAAGATACGTTATTCATTTCGGTGAGGATTATCTGGTAAACGATGCGCTCGATCTCTTCAGGGCGATCCTTGACGGTGTGGAGGGAAGCGGCAAGGTCTATTCTGCATCCTCGCTTTCAAAGAACGTTCTCCCTATTTTTGAAAGATTTGATACTGCCGAGGCGCTTCCCGAAAATGAGAAGGCAATATACGTAAAAACTCTTCTTTCCGAGCTAATGGTATTTCTTTCAGTATCAGGCGGTGAGCAGATCGCTATAAATGAGGGAGAGCTCGGAGCACGTGTTATCCGCTATCTTAACGAAAATATTTCCAGAGACGTAAGCCTTGATACGCTTGCAAGACGATTCTTCGTCAGCAAGTATTATCTGTGTCGCGCATTCAAGAAGCACAACGGAGTTTCCGTCCACGGATACATAAATCACAAGCGTGTTATGTACGCAAAGCAGCTTATTGAGCAGGGAGAAACTGCCTCGGGCGCTGCTTATAAGGTAGGCTTTGGCGATTATTCCGCCTTTTACAGAGCATATGTGAAGATCATAGGAAAGGCGCCTACCGCTTAATTCTTGACAAAGGAGAAAAGACGTAATTTATGAATTACGAGATTTTGAACAGTATAAATTCAATATCGGACGTCAAAATGCTTTCTCGTGACAAGGTTGAGGACTTGTGCGTTGAAATACGCGAGTTTTTGATTGATAAAGTAGGGCAGAGTGGCGGTCATCTTGCATCTAATCTTGGTGCGGTTGAGCTTAGCGTCGCTTTGCACAGAGTTTTTGATTCGCCCTTAGACCATATAATCTTTGACGTTGGTCATCAGAGCTATGTCCATAAGCTTCTTACGGGAAGGCTTAAAGAGTTTGACACACTCAGGACTCCGGGCGGGCTTTCAGGCTTTACGTCAAGGAAGGAGAGCGCGCACGATCCCTTTGGCGCAGGTCACAGCTCTACGTCCCTTTCCGCCGCTTTGGGATTTGCTGAGGCGGATAAGCTGCGTGGTAAGAGCAATTATACGGTTGCAATTGTTGGCGACGGTGCTTTTACCGGAGGAATGATACACGAGGCACTCAACAACTGTAAGCCCGACCTCAATCTGATCGTCGTTCTTAATGAGAATGGCATGTCCATATCCAGTAACAGAGGCGCTTTTGCCTCCTATCTTGCAAACGTCAGAGCATCAAAGAAATATATCGCCGCTAAAAAAAGCACTAAATCATTCCTCGAGAGTATTCCCCTTATTGGAAAGCCTCTTACCTCGTGCGCATCAGCTGTTAAGAAGCTGGCGAAGCGAATTGTTTATCGCACCAACTATTTTGAGGACCTTGGCTTCTACTATATCGGTGTTGTCGACGGAAATGACGAGGAAAAGGTTGAGCGTGCTTTTATCAGGGCGAAGGAGCTTGGAAAGAGCGTATTTGTTCACCTTAAGACAAAGAAGGGATACGGTATGCCCGAGGCAGAGAAAATGCCCGAGCAATATCATCTCGTCGTAAACGGTAACTCTAAAGATGGCACCTTCCACTCGGTTTTCGCAGATACGCTTATTGATCTTGCGAAGGATAAAAGTGACGTCGTTGCGGTTACCGCGGCTATGGGTATAGGCACAGGTCTTTCCGATTTTGAGAGAAAATATCCCGAAAGATATTTTGACGTTGGCATTGCTGAGCCTCACGCCCTGACATTTTCTGCAGGTCTTGCCGCAAACGGACTTAAGCCATTTACGGCTATTTATTCCACATTCCTTCAGCGCGGATATGATAACGTTGTGCACGATATAGCGCTTCAGAGCCTTCCGGTTAAGATGTTTATCGACAGAGCCGGTCTTGCTACCGCAGACGGTGCGACACATCACGGCATCTTTGACGTTGCATTTCTTTCGCACATTCCCGAGGTGGAGATTTTAGCTCCCTCGGATTATGAGTCACTCAGAGCAAGCGTGCGCTATGCATACTCTACCGATACTCCCGTTGCGGTGAGATATCCTAATGCGGCCCAGAGTGATAAGATAACCGCTCACTTCGGTTATTCTGATAGGTCTGTCGGCGTAAAGCATGATTTTGACCCGTCTACGCCCCCTAAGAATATTTTTCTGACCTATGGTCAGATTGCTGAAAACGTCATAGAGGCAAAGACCTTACTTGCTGAGGCGGGAATAGACGTCGGTATAGTCCTTATAGAGAGAATCAAGCCCTATTTACCGACCGTTTCCTTCCTTTCGGGCATTATTACCGATGGCTCTCACCTCGTGTATGCTGAGGAGGGAATACAGACGGGCGGCGCTGCCATGATAACAAGAGGCCTTCTTCTCGGCGGCTCCCGGCAAAATGGCGTGCGCTTTGATATAGCGGCTATCAATGATAGCTTTGCGAGTCCCTCGGAGCCCTGCGACCTTTATGATTACGTTGGACTCTCTCCCGATAAGCTCGCTAAGTACTTTTTACAGTAAACAGAGGCAACAATGATATATAACGTAAAAGACGGGGATTTCTCCGAATATATAAGCGCGGTTAAGCTCTTAAATTCGGAGCATCCCAAAAAGGTGTATATTTTCACATTCGGCTGTCAGCAGAATGAGGCCGACAGTGAGAAAATACTCGGCATGGCCGAGGCTATGGGCTATGAAAGCACCGAGACACCCGACAATGCGGACCTGATTATTCTCAACACCTGCGCAATAAGACAGCACGCTGAGGAGAAGGCACTGTCTATGCTCGGAAGGTTTAAGGCCCTCAAAAGAAAGAATAACGATTTAATAATAGGCGTTTGCGGATGTATGGCGGCAGAGGCACACGTAAAGGAGCTTCTCAAGAACGATTTCCATTACGTCACATTCACTCTTGAGCCTAATATGCTCCATCAGATTCCGAAGCTTATTCACCGCTTCCTGACCGACGGCAAGCGTAGCTTTGTCATAGGCGAGGATAAGGGTGATATAGCCGAGGGAATGCCTATAACCAGAAGATTCGGTCACAAGGCGTGGGTCTCCATAATGTACGGCTGTAACAACTTCTGCTCTTACTGCATTGTTCCTTACGTAAGAGGTAGAGAGAGAAGCCGTTGTACCGAAGAGATCTTTTCGGAATGCCGCGCGCTTGTTGCGGACGGAGTAAAGGAAATAACTCTGCTTGGCCAGAACGTTAATTCCTATAAGGGTGAGTGCGATTTTGCCGGCTTGCTTGAGAAGATAGCAGAGATAGACGGTGAGTTTATCATCAGGTTTATGACAAGTCACCCCAAGGACGTATCCGAGGCACTTATTGAGGTTATGAGTAAATACTCGCCGAAGATTGCGCCGTATTTCCACCTTCCTCTTCAATCAGGAAGTGATAGGATACTGAAGCTGATGAACAGAACGTATAACAGAGAGAGATTTCTCTCCATAGTGGACAAGCTAAGATCAAAGATACCCGGTATATGTCTTTCTACCGACGTGATCGTTGGATTCCCGTCCGAGACCGAGGAGGATTTTCTTGATACTCTCGACGTTCTGAAAAAGGCGCGCTTTGATATGGTGTATGCTTTCAAATATTCTCCGAGAGAGGGAACACCTGCTGCTAAAATGGATGATAAGATAGATACATCGGTTAAAGAAAATAGAATTGACCGACTGTTGAAGCTCCAAGATTCGATTTCCTTTGAAAATAACGAAAAATACGTAGACTCATCAGTAACCGTTCTTGTTGATTCAATGTCAAAACGAAAGGATAAGAGTACGGTTAATGCAAGAACCTTCTCAAATAAGCTCGTTCATTTCGAGGGAGACGAGTCTATGATCGGTAAATATATAAGCGTGAAGATAGATCGCGCAGGCGTATATGAGCTTTACGCAACCAAAATTGATAAATAAAAGTGAGGTAAATAAAAATGACAAAAATTATTGAGCTTGCACATCAGCTTGGTGTGGAGATTGCAAAGAGTGAGGAAATCAAGACTCTTAACGAGACTAAGAATGCTTTTGACAGCGATGCGGAGCTTCAGGCTCTTATGAGCGAATACGAGGCAGACAGAGTTCTTCTTGGTCAGGAATTCTCCAAGGATAACGGAGAGATCGATGAGAAGGCAATCGCGGATCTCAGAGCGAGAATACAGGAGCTCACCGCGGAGATTTCCAGGAATCCGATTTATATCGCGTTTGCAACTGCCCAGCAGAATATGAATAAGCTTATGGCAGACGTTAATGCGGAGATCAAGTTCTGCATTACCGGTGAGAGGGATAATTGCACTCACGACTGCTCCACTTGTTCCGGTTGTCACTGATAGAATTTTTCCAAATTAACGGAGGTGCTGACTTATGGCAGCAATTGTAATAGAAAAGAGAAGTGAATTAACTACCGTTACTCCTATGATGAAGCAATATCTTGAGATCAAGGCGGAGTACGAGGGTTATATCCTTTTTTACAGACTCGGTGATTTCTACGAGTGCTTCTTTGAGGATGCTGTGGTTGCATCCAAGGTGCTCGATCTTGTGTTGACCGGCAGAGAATGCGGAGACGGAAAGCGCGCTGCAATGTGCGGTGTTCCTTTCCACAAGGCTGACGTATTTATCGGCAAGCTTGTCGAAAACGGCTACAAGGTCGGTATTTGCGAGCAGGTTGAGGATCCCAAGCAGGCCGTAGGGCTTGTAAAGCGAGAGGTTATTCGTGTAGTCACTCCCGGCACTGTAACCGATGCAGAGCTTTTACGAGAGGGACAGAATAATTTCCTTGCATCCATTTATTTTGGCAAGGAATGCGCCGGCGTTTGCTTTGCGGATATTTCCACCGGTGACGTATTCACTACGTATATAGATGGAAACGATACGATGCAGCGACTCAAGAATGAGCTTTCTGCTTACAATCCGTCAGAGGCGATTATAAACGTAGTTGATCAGGATTGCGCAGAGATCGTTGAATTTCTTAACGAAAAGTCCGGATCACTCGTTAATACCGGAATGCGCAGACTCTTTGTTTACGATAAGTGCAGAGACCTTGTCAAGAGTGTATTCTCGGATGAGATCGACAGACTTTCGACTCCCGAGCATATTATGGCAGTTGGTGCGATGCTCGCGTATATCAAGGAAACTCAAAAGAGCGAGATCACCTTTGCAAGAGAGATAAATGTATACTCAAAGGGACAGTATCTTGAGCTTGATTATAACACGAGAAGAAATCTTGAATTGACAGAGTCAATGAGAAATAAGGAGAAGAAGGGATCGCTTCTTTGGGTGCTTGACAAGACCAAGACCGCTATGGGAGCAAGGCTTCTCAGGTCCTGGCTTCTTAAGCCTCTTCTTAATCCTGTGCAGATAATGAAGAGACAAGCTTGTGTTTCCGATCTTGTAAAAAAGAGAATGCTTCGTGACGAGCTTACAGAGCTTCTTGGCAATACTCTTGACCTTGAGCGTCTTACCGCTAAGACCGTTTACGGTACTGCGAACGCTAGAGATCTTCGCTCGATATTCTTGAGCATTGAGAGACTGCCCGAGATTAAGTCTTTGATTTTGGAAAAAAGCGACAATTTAAAAGAGCTGGCTTCAAGAATAGATACGCTTGATGATATTGCAGAGCTTCTTGGTAAGGCAATCGTAGATAATCCTCCGTATACTATCCGCGAGGGTGGTATGATCAGAGAAGGCTTTAATTCTGATCTTGATTATTACCGTAGTATCAAGACTAACGGCACGGATATTATGGCGTCGATCGAGCAAAAGGAAAAAGAGGAAACCGGCATCAAAACACTTAAGGTCGACTACAACAAGGTGTTCGGTTATTACATAGAGGTAACCAAGTCGTTTATCGATCAGGTGCCTGACAGATACGTAAGAAAGCAGACTCTCACCAACTGCGAAAGATATATCACGAGCGAGCTTAAGGAAATGGAGAATACCATTTTCAGCGCTGAGGAGAAGATAGTTACCCTTGAGTATGAGCTCTTCTCGGGACTTCGCGCGGTTATTGCGGAGAATAACGAGAGAATCAGAAATACCGCGGCACTTATTGCGGAAATCGACGTTTATCGCTCCTTTGCTGAGGTTGCGGATAAGAATGGATACGTTTGTCCCGAGGTTGATCTTTCCTTCGATCTTGTAATCAAGGACGGACGTCATCCCGTTGTAGAGAAGTTTGTTACCGATAGCTATTTTGTTCCCAATGATACGACACTTGACGTAACCGATAACAAAGTAATGATAATTACCGGCCCCAACATGGCAGGTAAGTCGACCTATATGCGTCAGGTCGCTATCATCACTATTATGGCTCAGATAGGAAGCTTTGTTCCCGCTAAGGATGCACGTATAGGTGTTGTTGATAAGGTATTCACACGTGTAGGTGCTTCAGACGACCTTGCATCAGGTCAATCTACCTTTATGCTTGAGATGAACGAGGTGGCATCTATCCTTAAAAACGCAACCAAGCGCTCACTTATAATCTACGATGAGGTCGGAAGAGGTACGAGCACCTTTGACGGTATGGCTATTGCGCGCTCGGTCGTTGAGTATACTTACTCTAAGAAGATTGGTGCTAAGACACTCTTTGCGACTCACTACCACGAGCTTACCGATATGGAGGATCAATTCCCCGGAATCGTTAACTACAATATTGCCGCTAAAAAGCGCGGTGATTCGATCACCTTCTTAAGAAAGATCGTAAGAGGCGGCACAGATGATTCCTACGGTATCGAGGTTGCAAAGCTTGCGGGCGTGCCTAACGAGGTTGTGAAACGCGCAAGAGAGATACTTAAGGATATTGAAAGTGGCTCGCATATCGCTATCGGACACAACGTAGTGAAGAAGGATGACGAAGCAGATCTCTTTGCGGGATTTATCAGCTCGGTCAATGATGACGTTGCGGACAAGCTCAAGGCTACCGATATCAATACTATGACGCCTATCGAGGCAATGAATCTTCTTTTCGAGCTCAAGAAAATGCTCAAGGATTAATAAGTATGGGAAAAATAAACGTTTTAAGCTTTGAAATAGCAAACCTGATTGCCGCGGGTGAGGTTGTTGAAAGACCCTCCTCGGTTTTGAAGGAGCTAATTGAAAACTCAATAGATTCGGGCGCTACGTCCATCGTTGCCGAGATAAAGCACGGCGGTGTATCACTTATCCGTGTTACCGATAACGGCTCGGGTATGGAGCGAGAGGATCTTCCCGTAGCGCTGCAGAGACACGCTACGAGTAAAATAAAAGATAAAGACGATCTTGGAAGCATTATGACGCTCGGCTTCCGCGGAGAGGCTCTCGCGGCTATTTCCTCGGTATCCGAGATGACTATAATCTCTAAGACTAAAAATGCAGAGTCTGCAACAATGCTCAGCGCTGAGGCGGGCAAGGTCGTTGATATATCCGAGGTTTTTGCCGCTGACGGCACAACCGTGGTTGTAAACAATCTTTTCTATAACGTTCCTGCAAGACGTAAATTCTTAAAAAAGGACTCGACAGAGGCAATGAACGTTGCAGCTTTGGTTGAGAAGGTTGCGCTCTCGCGCCCTGATATTTCGATTCAGCTGCTTATCGACGGAGAAGAGAAGTTTAAGACTCCCGGCGATAATGACCTTTTAAATACCATATATGCTATATTCGGTAAGGCTTTTTCATCAAAGCTTATCGAGGTTGACGGCGAGGCGGACGGCATTACAGTACGTGGATACGTGGGAAGAAGTGATAACGTTAAGAAGAACAGAAATCTGATGAACGTTTTCATTAACGGCAGATACGTAAAGAGCCTTACGGCTCAGGCGGCTATTGAGAGAGCTTATACCTCGTATATAGCACCCGAGGCATTTCCTACATGTGTTCTCTTCATCGATATGAATCCCACAATGGTTGACGTAAACGTTCATCCCGCCAAGCTTGAGGTAAAATTCGCGGATGAGAGAAGTGTGTTTGAGATCGTTTACTATACTGTGAAAAATGCGCTTGAAAAGCACGAATACCGCCCCGAGATGGAATTTGGCAAGCAGAAGCCCGAAAAGAATCTTATCGGTGCTTACGTGCCGATTGGTGCGGATACAAAGGGCGAGCAGCTCAAAATGAGTGTTCCCGCTTACGTTAAGCCTACCTCGTTTGATGAGCCGAAAAATAAGCAGGTATCCTACGCTCAGCCTTCAGAGAGGTCAAGCGTAAGCGCTGATTTTGATAAGCCTATGAAGGTTGCGGCATCGGTTGGCTATGATTCCGGATTTAAGAAGACTGAGCCCGTCGCTACAATGACTCCTAAGGATTCCGTAGAGCTTCTTCGCAAATATCGCGAGTCGCTTGAAGCGAAGGAGTCCGTACCTAAGGCAGAGGAGCTTCCTGTTATTCAGATTGAGGACACTCCCGAGTATAAGTTTATAGGCGAGGCATTTGATTGCTACGTGATGATAGAGTATGAAGGTTCGCTTCTTGTTATCGATAAGCATGCCGCTCACGAGAGAGTTATTTTCGAGGACCTTAAGAAGCAAAGAGAAGCAGATAACCGTATTGCAACCCAGCTTCTCATGCTTCCCATAACCGTAATTCTGAACGGTGAGGAACTGGCATCTGCTATTGAATATGTCGATGAGATGGGACGCGTCGGATTTGAGTATACGATAAGCGGCACTGCGGCTGATATTACCGCGATACCCGAGGCTATCAGCGCAGATGAGGCAGAATCACTCTTTGTGAAAATGCTTGACGAAATAATTGAGGGCAGGGGAAAGCCTGCTATAACAGAAGCGATAAGAAGAGAAAAAGCACTTTATCAGGTTGCCTGCAAAGCGGCGATAAAGGGAGGACGAGTATATACTAAGGAAATACTCCACTGGCTTATCAAGAAGCTTCTCGTCTTACCCGATATAACCGTGTGTCCTCACGGCAGGCCGGTTGCTTTTAGGCTCACCAAGAATGAGCTTGATAGGCAATTTGAGAGATTAAAGTAAAGAAAGGTTTGCAAAATGGCAAAATACACACTATTAAAGCAGGAAGGAAGAGCTCGTCGCGGTAGATTTGAGACCGTGCACGGAACTATCGAAACACCTGTTTTTATGAACGTCGGTACGTCTGCGGCAATCAAGGGCGGTATATCGACTAACGATCTTCGCGACGTTAAGTGTCAGGTGGAGCTCTCTAATACTTATCACCTTCACGTGCGTCCGGGAGATGATCTTATCTATAAAATGGGAGGACTTCACAAATTCTTCAATTGGGACAGACCTGTTCTTACCGACTCGGGCGGATTCCAGGTGTTCTCACTTGCAAAGCTTCGTAAGATAACCGAAGATGGCGTTTCATTTAACTCGCACGTCGACGGCAAGAGGATCTTTATGGGGCCTGAGGAATCCATGAGAATTCAGTCTCATCTCGGCTCTACCATAGCGATGGCGTTTGACGAGTGTGTTGAGAATCCCTCGCCTTATCAGTACGTAAAAGCATCCGAGGAGCGTACTGTTCGTTGGCTAAAAAGGTGCAGAGAAGAGATGGATAGGCTTAATGCGCAGGAGGGGACCGTAAACCCGCATCAGCTTCTCTTCGGTATAAACCAGGGGGGAACTTATGACGATCTTCGCGTAAGAAATATGGAGGCGATCAAAGAGATAGAGTGCGACGGATATGCGATAGGCGGTCTTGCGGTAGGCGAGTCTGCCGATGTAATGTATCACGTAATCGACGTTGTTGAGCCTCACATGCCCGTTGATAAGCCCAGATATCTTATGGGCGTCGGTACTCCTCAGAATATCGTTGAGGCGGTTTACCGTGGCGTTGATTTCTTCGACTGCGTTATGCCCTCAAGAAATGCGCGTCACGGAAATCTCTTCACATGGAAGGGAAAGATGAACCTTCTTAACGAGAAGTACATCGACGATGCACGTCCTATCGCTCCTGAGTGCGAATGTCCTGCTTGTAAGCATTATTCCCGCGCGTACATTCGTCACCTTTTCAAGGCTAAAGAGGCGCTTGGTATGCGTCTTGCAGTTTTGCATAATCTTTATTTCTATAACGACCTTATGCAGAAGATACGTGATGCTCTTGACGAGGGAAGATATGAGGAGTTTTACAGAGAGTACAGAGATCTTCTCGCTGAAAGAAGAGCTGATTGATCAGAGGTGTATATGTGATATACCTAAAAAAGAGTCGCTCAGTTTCGCGCGACTCTTTTTGCATGCATTTTGAAAATGTCCTTTTGTCGAAATATGTATACAGCTCCGGATAGTGCCGCAATAATTGCTGTTACAATCTGTTGCATTCGCACACGTGGCTGACTTTCAATTGCATCAATTTTCTGTTCATGACGTGCCAAATGTTCGTTGGTGTGTTTCCGTTCTGTCGCAAGAGTAACAAGAGCTTCATTCATTGTACGTATTTCTATTTGTACAGCTTTCAGATCCGAAATTTCTCTTTTCATTGCTTTGATTTGTTGCTCGTGTCGCTCCAAGATGATCTGTGCATCTTCCATAGTATTTGCTCCTTTCTTCTTAGATTCAGCTCGGCTGTACTTGTATTGTAGTGTTTAATGTTGACAGCTATTGTCAGCATTAAATTTAAAAGCTAGTCATGACCACCAGCCGTGCTGGTGGCTTGCGATAGCCCCCTTGGGGCATTTC
>CAZUQN010000027.1:0-21310 GCA_964622425.1 uncultured Ruminococcus sp. | reverse complement strand
GTCCTCGACGGTCCGTTTGTAACCGGCGTCCTCGACGGTCCGTTTGTAACCGGCGTCCTCGACGGTCCGTTTGTAACCGGCGGTCTCGCCTGCGGGCTCGGGCACTTTGGGATCTGAGAGTCCACCGGACTCTCATTCAATACCCTCGGTTTCACTACGCTACCTCGACGGTCCGAAATAGATAATCGGCAGAGATATTGTTTCTCTGTCGATTTTGTGTTATAATGGTAGGGGGTGATAAAAATGGATGAATTGAAAAAACGGAAAACAATTAGATTGAAGGGGGCGGATTATAATCGCAACAGCGCCGTTTTTTTAACGATTTGCACCAAAGACAGGCGTTGCATTCTTTCTCGCGTTGTAGGGACCGGCGTCCCCGACGGTCCGTCTATACACGGTATCTCTAATATACCGCGAATTGAATTGACAGAATACGGACAAATTGCAGATAAATACCTTCGCCAATTAAATGACTTTTATAATCACATTTCTATCGAGGATTACGTGATTATGCCTAATCATATACATATATTGTTATGGGTAAAAGGTGACGAAAACGGACCGTCGGGGACGCCGGTCCCTACGGTGCAAAATTCTATCCCCTCAAGGTTTGTCTCAACATTCAAGAGATTTTGCAACAAAGAATACGGTATGAATATATGGCAAGCCCGTTCCTTTGATCATATTATTCGTAATTACAATGATTACGAGGAGCATCGTCGATACATTTACGAAAATCCTATTCGTTGGTATTATGATGAATTATATGCGGAAGAATAACAGTTATTATTTTAAGATTAAAAACAGACCCCCCGATGTTCTCCATCGGGGGTAGCATTTGTTAAATGAGGGACGTCGGTTACAAACGGACCGTCGGGGACGCCGGTTACAAACGGACCGTCGGGGACGCCGATTACAAACGGACCGTCGGGGACGCCGATTACAAACGGACCGTCGGGGACGCCGATTACAAACGGACCGTCGGGGACGCCGGTCCCTACTTCACCGCATTTCTGCAGATGAACTTATACTGACAGCTTTCGCAGGGGTGGAAGGAGGAGTTATCGCTGACGTTTGTTTTCGCGACGATATGTCCGCTTGTGATCTCATTTGCGATAGAGAGCACGGCGCTCTTCATTTCATCATTGATCCTTTTCCAATCCTCCATAGAGTAGGTCTGGGGCTTCGGGACGTCGCCCTTTCTCGTCTTTGCCATCGGGGTGAAGTCGGGGTTCATAGCCGCGAGCACCTCCTCGGAGTCGAGCGATGCGCCGAGTCTTTCATAGGTTGCCTTGACCTCGCGCTCAGCGAGCTCATCAGAGGGCGAGTCGATGGTGACGTCAGCCACGGAGGTCTTGACGTACACGATTCCCGCCGGCATAAGCTTGCCGCCCTCATCGACTCCGAGCTTGCGTAAGAACTCGGGACGGTCGGTCTCGGTCACCGATTTTAAGTACAGCAGCATCTGCAGATTCTCGCCCTTTTTGACGTCGTCGAGCGAGAATTCCTTGATTCCCGTCTTGTAGTCAATGACTCTGACGTAGACGTCATTTCCAATCTTGACGGTGTCGAGTCTGTCTATATATCCGCCGATGATGACTCTGTGCTTTTTGTCGTCTGTGGTGTAAATTATGGAGTCGGGCGTTTCTTTATTAAACGCGTCGATACGCATCTCACACTGCACAGGTGTAAACCTGCAGTTAGCAAATTCGTCGCATAAGCCTTCAACTATGGGGCGAGCGACTCTGTTTATTCTTTCAATGATTACCTCGTTTTTAGCAGATCCCGCTCCGCCGAGCTCTCGCTCGATATAGGCCTTTGCAGACTGCTTGGTGACTCTCTCACGCTCCTCCGGGGTGAGGTCGGCGATACTCCTGCCGTCCTTCATTACCTCGCCAAAGGTATTCTCGAGCACCGCGTGTATGAAGTTACCGACAACGAGCTGATTTATCTCTGCCTTGTCGTCCTCATCGATGCCGAGGAAGTACTTGCCGAAGTATCTGAAGGGGCATTTCAAGTATTTATCGATCTTACTCTGCGAGAGGTAAATATCCTTGCCGACGATAATGCCGATTGCTTCGTCGTCGATCGTTACCTCGTCATTCTCGAGCTTGCCCTCGCTCACTGCGAGCACGTCCTCGTACTCTGTTCCTTGGAGCGCTTTTTTGATCGCCGCCTTCTCAGACCTCGTTGCCTTTCCGAGATTCTCGAGCGCGAGCTCGGGAGAGTATATCTTGTCCATAAGAGGAAGGTCACCGATGGATACAGGCTTCACAGCCTTGTCCGTTATCTCACTGATTCTCGCGATAACCTCTGAGGGGAGGGCGGAGCCGAGCGAGGCGGTCTTTACCGTGTAGATGAGGGTGACCGAGCGCTTTGCAAAGGAGAAGGATCTCGAGAAGGAGTAGAGCTCTCTTGCATTCTTGACCTCGAGGTCGGGGGTGACTCCGAGACCGAGCCTTGCAAGCGTTGCCTTGTCGCGGTCGGTGAAGTATGACGTATCCGAAACCGTCTTGGGGAACTCACCCGCATTGACGCCGATGAGGTAGACGTGCTTCTTATCGTGGAGTCTTACCATGTCCGCGCGACCGACGCTGACCTCATCGTGGTATGAGGGGATACTGCCCATGCTCGTGTCGGTGAAGATTACCGATAGCTGATTAATGAAGGACTCTGCGTCCGCGGCCAGATCTCCGAGCACGTCGACGAGTGTATCGAGCGAGTCGCAGATGATTCTCCAGAGCCTTGCGTTCTGCTCGGCTGACTCGTTCTCACCGAGGTCTGCGAGCTCCTTCGCTCTTTCCTCGAGCTTACTCTCAAGGTCGATTCCAATGAGGAAGTCGAGCAGGGCTTCGGCGTGATCGCGGACAGTCTTTGCCTCGCCCGCGCGCTCCGAGAGCTCACGGAGGGGAGACATGATTTTTTCTCTAATCTCGTTTATTCTGACCAGCTTTTCAGAGTCGCCCTCCTTGAATGCCTCGTAGCCTCTCGGATTCATATTCCAGAGCATCTCATCGGTAAAGCGCGCGCCCGAGATATTCCACTTCGTGACGTACATCTCAAAAAGATCGCACTCGTCCCTCGTCGCTCCGATAAGACCGCACTTGACGTAGGTCAGGACGTCCGCTGTTGCAAAACGGCGAATGATTGCCGCGTAGGCGGTGGTGATAAGCTTTATTGCCTCGAAGGAGTTGATGCTCCTTGGGCTTGCGAAGAAGTGAGGCACACCCGCCTTGAGCAGCGAGGTGTCGAGGATTCCCGAGTAGGACTCAAGGCTTCTCGCGATAATGGCAAAGTCGGAAAAACGCTCTCCCGCCATTACCCGTCTCTTGATATCCGAGACTATAAAGTCACACTCCTCGAACGGAGTTGCCGCCTCGAAGATTCTGAGTGTCTCGGGGTTATTTTTAAGAATTTGTACACTATCGTTGTCAATTTTGCCCTCATTTCGCCATAAGAGCTCGCAGACCTCGGAAAGCACGGGCTCGAACTCTTGGCTTTTTGCATCGGGGGCAAGGAGCTTTATCTCGCCTCCCGCCGAGCGCGCAAGAGACACAAGCCGCCTTTCACATTCATGGAGCTCGGTGAACTCAAAGCTGTCCTTCTGCGCCTTTCTCACAGTCAGAGATACGCTCACCTCAGAGCATTTGACGAGCGCATTTATCAGCGCATACTGGGGCTCGGTAAAAGAGGTAAAGCCCTCGATAAAGATTACTGTATTGTCAAGATACGAGCCGTCGGCACTGAGCTTTGCCGCAAGTCCCGCAAGGTCCTCGGTCATATCCGCATAGCGCTCGGAGAGCTTTTCCTTGTACAGAGAGTAGATGAGTCCGAGGTCCTGAAGCTTGCTTCTCAGCCTGCCGTCCTCACCCTTTAAGAGAGCCTCGCTCATTCTTAATTCATCGGGCTTGATGCTGAGGGAGGAGAGCTCGTTAACTGCCTCGAGCGCCTTCGTTACAATGCCCGAGCCGATATTCTTCGCTCCGCGCGTCATAGTCAGCATAGGCGAGAGCTCGGTGAGCACGCCCCACATGACCAGCGCCTTTTTAGCCGAGGTTATATATTCTCCCGATACGCCGCCGAGCGTGCGGAATGCCGTGTTGGTAAAGCGGGTGAAGTTGGTTACCTCAAAGGAGAGTGCCGCGCTCGGCGGGAGAATATCGCACATCTCTGCCTCAGCGGTGAGAGTCTGCTGCTCGGGCACGATAAGGAAAGCTCGCTTGCCCGAGTCGATAGCTCGCTTTATACTCTTGATTATTTCGTCGTGCGCGACCGAAGTAAAGCCGCCCTTATATAGCGTAAGCATTAACTCTTCCTCCTGTATTTTTCGTCGATTCTGTAACCCTCGTTTCGCGAGGAGATTATGATCTTTCTGCCGTCTTTTTCGAGCTTGCGTCTGAGATAGTAGACGTAGACGTTTACCACTCCCGCGTCGAAGCCCTCGCCCCATACCGCCGCGAGCAGCTCATCTCTTGAGACAAAGCCATCAGTATCCAGAAGGTGTGCGAGCAACTTGTACTCAACCTCGGTCAGCTTGATAGCCTCGCCCAAGAGGTGGACGTGCCTGCCGTCCTTCGAGAGAGTCAGAGTGCTCTCACCGTCATCGCCTGCGCCCATTACTGCATCGAGTATTTCCTCGTGGCGGAAGGGGAGGGGAATGTCGCACCCCTCGCCGAGAGTCACCGCGGGAAAGTCCGGACGCTCCGCGCTCTCCGTGTCGGCAAAAATGAGAGAGTAAGCCTCAGGGTCGCAATCGGCCTCCACACGCTCAACCTCCGCTATACCGCGCAGGAGCAGTCGTATTTTGTTGTATACGCGCGGATTTCCGCTTATCACGCCAATACGCTTCATAAGATCTCCTCGGATTTCTAATTTATTAGAATAATTATAACACGATATCTTGAGAATGTCAAGATAAATGCGAAATGCGAAGCGCGAAGGTGCGGCAGAGCCGCAAGTGCGGAATGAGGAGAAGAGGGAATGGTAGGGGACGACGCCACGACGTCCCGTGAATGCGGAATCATATTGCACTAACCCAAAACAAAAAGGGAGCCAAATAGGTGATGTTCTTAGCGGAGAATTTGATAATCTCACTAAGTGCGAGCATCGCATTTGACCAGTCAAACGCAGATTTGGGCTGAGCCCAAACCCTTATAACGACAGAAAGAGCAAACACGCAAGACTAAAACCTTGTATGTCTGCTCTTTTTCTGTTTGTGAAGTTTTCGCAAAAGCGAAAGTGAAGTTGTGCCACACACAGTGAAGTTGCTCGCAAATGCTCGCAGTGAAGTTAAGTTTGCCCAACACTTCGCCGTCAGGCGAAACTTCACTCACGAAGTGAACTTCACTATCGAAGATAACTTCACTTGCCCAAAGGGCAAACTTAGTTTTAGCGTGTTCTCCGTTAAGGATAACACGCTAACGGCTCCCGATGTGTTATGTTATCTATCTAACTTTCTTTCGCGCAGCTCGCGGTAGTAATGCTCCTCGACACCGACGGTCAAGGGCTCAACGTACAGGTCGCTCGCTCTGAGCGCCTCCTCGCTTTCGAAGGAGTCGTAGTAGCCGCCGCAAAGTCCGGAATGATCACTGCCTCCCGAGATAAAGAGCCCACGCTCAAGGCATATCCTCCTTGAGAGCGCCTTTTCCTCGTCGGAGAGTGAGGGGTGCAAGACCTCCAGCCCCTCTATACCCGCGGACAGCAAAAGATCGATCTCTGCAAGCTGTCTTTTGTTCGGGTGAGCGCATATCGCAAATCCTCCCGCCCTCTTGATAAGCTCGACCATCTCAAAAAGAGTGTTGAAGCGGTGACTCGGCGGAAACATTCCCCTCTGATGGCGGAAGTTCTTGTCAAACCAAGCCATGTATTCCTCTTCCTTGATAAGCCCCTTAGCCTTCATCGCGCGGAAAACGTGATTGTTGCACAGCCACGGAATGCCCGCATTGTATTCTAGCACCTCATCCCACGTGATGCCCGTGATTCCGCCCGTCTTTATAGCCTCGTCGAAGCAGCACTTCGTGTTGTCGGTCTGCCGAAGCGCCATATCCGCGAGGTATTTCTTCATCTCGGGATACTCGGGATCAAAGCCGAAGCCTACGATATGAAAGTCCATCGGCTCCGAGACGGTAAACTCAACGCCGAAAAGACATTCCACACCCTCCGCCTCGCACGCCCGACAGAGCTCAGGGTAAGCGCTCGCAGTGTCGTGATCGGTGATCGCTAGAGCGCGATAGCCCTCCTCCTTCGCTATTCTGACAAGCTCCGCGGGGGAGTATACACCGTCGGAATGTGTTGAGTGCAGGTGTAAATTCGCATAAGGTCTTTCGTTCATAGTCGCGCCTTTCTTTGCTTTTATCTAGGCTAATTTTATCACCCACGCCGCCCGAAGTCAATACTTTTGATATTGAGAGCAATTTTTGCAATGGTGATAGAGAAATATATGTGCTATAATGTACTTGTAAAATTATATTTTAAGGAGAATACACCAATGAACAACGATATGATCAAAGAACTCCACCTTATCGGCCTTATTCCCGTAATTAAGATCGAGAACGCAGACGACGCGGTTCCGCTTGCAAAGGCTCTTATCGACGGCGGTCTTCCCGCAGCCGAGATCACCTTCAGAACCAAGTGCGCGGCAGAGGCTATCAAGAACATTACCGAGGCTTTCCCCGATATGCTCGTGGGCGCAGGCACCGTTCTTACCACCGAGCAGGTTGACGCTGCTATCGCGGCAGGCTCTAAGTTCCTCGTATCCCCCGGTCTCAACCCCAAGGTTACCGGCTACTGCCTTTCCAAGGGCGTTCCCATGCTCCCCGGCTGCTCCAATCCCTCTGACGTAGAGGCAGCTCTCGAGCTCGGTCTCTCCACCGTTAAGTTCTTCCCCGCAGAGGCTGCAGGCGGTCTTAAGATGCTTAAGGCTATGGCTGCTCCCTACGGTCAGCTCACCTTCATGCCCACCGGCGGTATAAATGAGAACAACCTCCTCGACTACCTCAAGTTCAACAAGATCGTTGCTTGCGGCGGCTCGTTCATGGTTCGTGACGACCTCATCAGAGACAAGAAGTGGGACGAGATCACCGCTCTTACCCGCAACGCGGTTAAGGTAATGCTCGGCCTTGAGTTCGTACACATGGGTATCAACAACGATAACATCGAGGAAGCCGAGAAGGGCGCAAAGCTCTTTGAGCTTATGTTCGGTCTCCCCACCCGCACGACCAGCAAGTCCACCTTCGCAGGTGAGGAGTTTGAGTTCATGCATCAGAAGGGCCCCGGCAAGTGCGGCCACATCGGTATCAAGACTCACTTCGTTGACAGAGCTATCGCATACTTCGAGAGACAGGGCATCGCTATCGATCACGATTCCATCACCTACGACGATAAGACCGGCAAGCCTAAGTTCTGCTACTTTAAGGATGAGATCTGCGGCTTCGCAGTTCACCTTGTTCAAAAGTAATTTTGGTGATATTTGCCGTTTTCCGCCTAGCTCGTCGTAGGTAACTACGACTTCGGGCAGAAGAACGACAAATCTCCCTCAAAATTGCGCGGCGATAACCGACATTAATTTTATTTGACGGCTTGTCCGTCAATTCATGGAGCGCGAAGCGTGAGAAATCATGAAGCCTCGAGGCTTCAAATCATGGAGCGAAGCGAGAAATCATGAATCATAGCTTCAATTCACGGAGCGAAGCGAGAAAAGTATGAAGCACAGTTTCAATTCATGATGCTCCGCATCGATTAACAAAAACTTCACCAACAAACCAACATCAGTCCAACGTGGCACTTAGCTGCGTTGGACTTTTTTCTTGTGATCAATTAGATCTTTTTTACATTTTAATGGTATCATTTTTTGAAAAATGACCTAATTGACTTGACAAATGGTATATGAATTTTCACTCACAAAAGTGAAAAAAGTGAAAATTCAGTGAAAAAAATGAAAATTCAGTGAAAATTTACTTGACAGCAAAAAGAATAATCAGTATAATATAAGTAAAAGATCATACGGAGGCGTGTTAAATGAACTTTGAGACAGAAAATATTGAGTTTAAGCAGCAGTTTACCGAAGATTTATATAAAGAGGTAATCGCGTTTGCAAATACGGATGGTGGAGTGATCTATATCGGAATTAACAATAATGGCGAGGCTGTCGGAATAGATAACGTTGATGAGAATTACACTCGCATTACAAACGGAATTCGCGACGCAGTTATGCCCGATGTCACAATGTTTGTTAAGTATACTATTCAGGAGAACAAAGTTGTAAAGATCACCGTAGGTGAGGGTTCTTATAAGCCATACTATCTTAAATCCAAGGGCTTAAAGCCCAGCGGAGTTTTTGTAAGGCAGGGAACCTCAACGGCGCCTGCATCACCCGAGCAAATACGCACTATGATAAAAGAGTCCGACGGCGATACTTTCGAGGCTATGCGTTCGATGGATCAGTCCTTGACCTTTAAAAGCGCAAAGGAGGCTTTCGCCAGATACGACGTTGACTTCGCTAAAAGCAAGTACAGAGCGCTCGGTATCACCCATCCCACCGAGGAGATATATACCAATCTCGCTTTGATAATCTCGGATCAGTGCGCGCATACTACCAAAATTGCGGTGTTCGGTGATGATTCAAACACGGAATTCCGTGATAGCAAGGAGTTCGGCGGTTCGGTGTTTAAGCAGCTTGACGATGCGTACTCGTATTTATCCTTGTGTAACAAAAAGATGGCAACCTTCAAGGGCCTTGAGAGAATAGAAAAAGCGGATTATCCGGATGCGGCTCTCAGAGAGGCGTTACTTAACGCGCTCGTTCATAGAGATTACAGCTTCAGCGGCAGTGTGATCATCAACGTGAACGATAACGAGATGGAATTCATCTCTATTGGCGGTCTTCTCCCCGGACTCTCTCCCGAGGATATCAGAAGTGGAATTTCACAGCCCAGAAACAAAAATCTAGCCGCAATATTCCATCGCTTGCATCTGATTGAGTCCTACGGCACGGGCATAAGAAAGATATATAACCTCTATGCTAAATGCTCTTCTCAGCCGCGCATTGAGGTCACCCAAAACACGTTTAAAATCATACTGCCTAATATGAACAGGCTTCAAGAGCAGAACAATGAAGTGAAAAAGAATGCCGCTATATCCGCCCAAAAGCAAACCATACTTGACTTTATTGACGAAAACGGCTCTATTTCCGAGGCGCAGATTATGGAGTTGCTCGGCGTAAAGAAGACTCGCGCATATGGAATAGCGAAGGAAATGTGTGCTGAAGGATTGATAAAAGCAAACGGACGCGGTGCCACCAAGAAATACATGAGAGTGTAAAAAATACTTAATGACTAAAATTAACTATACGGAGAATAACAATGATTGCTAATGGCGTAATATATATTTTGACAAATCCGTCATTTCCCGAGTATGTAAAAATCGGATATGCGGATAATATTGAGAAAAGACTGAGTCAATTAAACAGAAGCGAGTGTATTCCGTTTGCTTTCAGAGTGTATGCTACATACGAAGTTAACTCTCGTTTGTCTGATTTGAAGATTCACTCTATAATAGACAAGCTGAACCCTAATTTGCGTTCGATTGACAATTTTAACGGTCATAAGCGTGTAAGAGAGTTCTATGCGATGCCTCCTGAAGATGCATATGCTATTTTGGAAGCTATTGCGGAAATTCACGGCTGTGCGGACAAGCTGAAACTTGCTAAACCTAGCGAGGATGAACTTATTGATGAAGAAACCGCGAGAGAGATCGTTGAGGAAAGCAAAGAACGCGCCGCTCCATTCAGATTCTCAATGTGTAATATTCCTATAGGGGCGAAAATTGAATTTTACTGTCGAGGAAACGATAATACGGGTAAAATTTGTACAGTAGTTGATGATCGCCATGTAAATTATGAAGGTAAAGTTTTATCTCTTTCCGCCCTTGCTTCGGAATTGACAGGAAAGACTCCTGTTCAAGGCCCGAGCTATTTCAAATTTAACGGAGAGTGGCTGAATAGCATCAGGGAGAGAAACGGTTACTGATATTCGCGATAAATTCAAGTTTTGTTATGACAAACAAAAAAGAGACATTTATGGAAACAATCATTACACATGAAGAAGTTTAAAGGAACTTGAAAAAGGATACGAGAAAGCGGAAACAATTTTGAAAGACGAGGATAAGGTTGAAAGACTGCTTCAACGCCTTGAGAGAAAACTTGAATCAATACCTAAGATTGGTGATAAGCTATCACACATTCCCGTGTTTATATCGCTTATAAAAAACTATGTTAAAAAGGAATATACCGATGTTCTAATAGGAACTATCGTTGCTGTGTCAGTGCATTGGTTTATTTTGTATCGCCTATAGATTTAATTATTGATGGAATTCCGAGTTTAGGCTATATTGATGATGCCGCAGTTGTGAGTGCATGCCTTTTGCTTGTGGAATCGGATATTAAAGAGTACATAAGATGGCGAGACGAACACGGCAAGAAAATTGATTTGTAAAAAATACGGTGCAGTATTTGCTGTACCGTATTTTTTATTTTTCGGAGTAAAGTATATAAATTTTGTCAAAATATTTTTACATATTCTGCTTTAAGTTATTGCATTTTTATTTTAAATATGTTAAAATATAGGTTGTAAAAGCATATTTGACATTAAGAAAGGAGTTTGATGAAATGATAATCGACCTTTTCCACAACAAAATAGTCAAGGATACCGCGACCGACGCGTTCGTAGAGAGCTTTAACACCGTGCTTGTGCCCATGCTTGAGGAGAAGTACGGCGACGCTATCGAGTGCGTCACCATGTACGAGGACTACATAGCCGACGAGCTTCTCTTTGAGGGCGAGTGGTACTATCCTCTCTCGGTTAAGCTCGAGGGCGAGGACGCGATCATATCCTGGATCAAGTGGCCTATCACCAAAAAGACATTCAGAAATAATGTTCCTTACGCATATATCGGTGGGGAGACGGTAGACTTCTCCTTTGCCGGATTTGTACCTAACGGCTTTGCGGACAAGCTCCGCAGCCGTAGGATCGACTACGACAGAGCGGCTATCAAGCTTCGCGTTGAGGCTGTGACCGACGACCCGACGCTCCTTGTCGGCAAGTACAGCCAGACCTTTATCGACGAGCTCGCGAGCCAGATCACAAAGGAGCTCTGCACCAAGGTTGGCGTTGAGGGAATCGAGAACACCACGATGGAGCTCCAGCTCGTGTTCGCTCCCGGCACCTATCTTGAGCACACCTCCGAGAACGTTACCTACCGCCGTCTTCTCCTTGTTGACAAGGGATGTCAGGCGCGTGACTTCTGGGTGAAGTGGACCCGTCTTGACGGCGCTCTCGGCTATAAGGTGTCCGACGTTGTCAGCGCGGAAACCGTCAAGTTTGAGCTCGGCGAGGACGTTGCGCAGAAGATACGCGAGAAGGAATACCGCTTCCTCGCAGGCGCTAACCCCAACAAGTACCAGGCGGCAATGGGCAAGAAGACCGTTACCGAATGGAGAGATATAATCAAGAGAGCTATCAAGCGCGGTGAGCTCGTTAAGGTTGTCACCGAGGCAGAGCTTGCGGATCACGCAAGTGACGTCAGCGATAAGCTCCGTGAGCTTCTTGGCAGCTTCGGCGTAGTAGCTCCCACACCCGTTGATCCTATGGCGAAGGACGAGGAGGTCGACGTTGTTGCCGAGCTCGCTAAGTCCGTTCTCGCTACCGAGGAGCCCGAGGCAGAGGACGAGCCTGAGATCGAGATCGAGCTTGAGGCTGAGATCGAGCCCGTAGAGGAAGTCGAGGCAGAGCCCGAGGTCGAGGAGACCGCAGAGGAGGCAGAGCCCGAACCCGAGATCAAGAACGTATTCGACTTTGACTTTGGTGAAATAGAGAGCGAGCCCGAGGAGGAAGTCTTCTCCATGGGTGAGATCACCTTTGAGGAATATGAGCGCGAGACCGCTAAGGCCGCACCCGCCGCACCCGTGCTTGACGAGGACGCTATCAGACGCGAGATCGAGGCTAAGATCCGTCTTGAGTACGAGACCGAAGCAAGAGTCAGAGCTGAGCGCGAGGCAGAGCAGCTTCGCCTTGAGCACGAGAGACTCCTTGAGGAGAACGAGAGACTTTCGAGAATCGCAAGAGAGGCTGAGGCTCGCCGCATAGCTGAGGAAGAGGCTCGCAGAAAAGAGGAAGAAGCTCGCCGTCTTGCCGAGGAGGAGAGACAGCGTGAGCTCGAGGCTAAGCGCGCTGAGGAAGAGAGAATCAGAGCCGAGCTCGAGGAAAAGATGCGTCTTGAGGCAGAGGAGAGAGCGAGAATCGCCGAGGCTGCGAGAATGGCAGTAGAGGAGCAGAAGCGCCTTGAGGCCGAGAGAGCGGCTAAAGAGGAGCGCGAGAGAAAGGAAGCCCTTGCAAGAGAGGCTGAGAGACTCCGCCGCGAGGAGGAAGAGCGCAGACTCGAGGAGCAGCGCCGACGTGAAGAACAGCGCCGCCGCGAGGAAGAGGAGCGCAGACGCCGTGAGGAAGAGGAAGCAAAGGCTCGCGTGGCTATCGTCACCAAGTCTGCTAAGCTCCTGTTCCGTTACTCCGTAGACCTCAACGTTATCAAGAGGATCAAGGAGGTCGTCGAGACCACCCTCGTCGAGGCAAAGAAGGAGAAGCTCAATATCCATATCAAGGCATACCCCAACGATCAGAACTCCATCGCCCTCGAGATCAAGCTCCCGCAGAATGAGATGGATCTTCTCGTTACTATGATGCAGGCTCTCGGTAAGGCATCTCTCGGTATCACCAAGATCGTTCTTGAGTAATCGCACGCGTGCGTTTACAATGAATTGCAACACGTTGCAATTCAAATCATGATGCGAAGCATCAATTCATGAAGCGTAGCTTCAATTCATGGAGCGAAGCGAGAATTCATAATACTCCGCATCAACTAATATAGCGATAATCAACACAAATAACGATAACGGCAGAGCCAAGCGCTCTGCCGTTTTTATATTGCGCTATGCTCCGAAACTCTCCTATTAGTAGAGTTTCTTCTTAAAAACTCCTAAAAATAGGTTGCAAATCCAATAAATATATTGTATAATTAAGATAGAAGTCCAAAAATAGGAGTGTTTACATGGACGTATCAATGATTTTTGCAAAAAAGCTAAGACAGAGGCGGCGCGAGCTCGGCCTGACACAGCGTGAGCTTGGCGAGATGCTCGGCTACTCCGAGAAGACGGTCAGCAAGTGGGAGTCCGGCGCGGCGATTTGTCCGAGCGAGTCCTTCCCGCGCTTGCTAAGGCTCTTAAAACCGATATAAACAGCCTGCTTACAGAAACAGAGTCGGGCGAATATTTCCTCGGCGTTGACGGAGGAGGCACAAAGACCGACTTTGTCCTCGCGGATTCGCAGGGCAGGATACTCTCGCGCTTGGCAAGGGACTACTCAGAGTAACTCCCCAAAACGCGAAGGCGGTGACACCCGAGGAGATAAGACGTATCTCGCGCCAAAACGGAGTACACCTCTACTTTGACAAGGATACCCTTGTATATGTAAATGAAAGTTATATTTTTGCCCACTTTACTAAAGACGGAAGGCATATTCTGAAAATACCCGAGGACTACAAGCTCTATGACGTGCTCGAAAAGAAATATGTCACACCCGAGCTCGACAGTGCGGCAAGGACCGGAATACTTCTTAGATTGGAGAGAGAAAATGCTTAAGACAAAATTGGTTTCATCACAGGAGAAAATATTCTTCGATAGCTCGATAGACTCTTTTGACACTCTTGAGAGGATCAGTGCGCTCAGAGGCGAGAAGCTCTCCATTCAGTTTTTGCACGTTGACTCGTGTGAAGGAGAATATCTTCCCGTGCGCCCCTTCTGTGAGCTCTCGCTCGGCGGTGATCTCGCCGCCTTCGCTATTATGCGAGAGGTAAGAAGCGTACCCGTAGACAGACCCACAAGACCTGACGTTGACGATGGAAAATACTTAAGGCTCACGCCGGGCGTTTACCCGGATATTCTCACACCCCTTCGCTACGGCGGTAAGCTCTGCCCCTCACGCGACAAGCTCCGCAGCGTGTGGATTGAGGTGAGGATCCCCGATGACTTTTCGGGAGAGCAGACTCTCACCGTAACTTTGACCGAGCCCGAGACGGGAGTGAGTCACAGCCACAGCGTCACGGTTGAAGTTATCCCGGTCTCCTTGCCCGAAGGGGAAATTCATTTTACTCAGTGGTTTTACCCGGATTGTCTATCCACTTATTACAACGTTCCGATGTGGTCGGACAGGCACTTCGAGATAGTTGAGAGCTTTGCAAAATGCGCAGTCGAGCGCGGAAGAGATACCCTTTACGTGCCGCTCTTAACCCCTGCCTTAAACGTCCTTCCGGGATATGAGAGAGCCTCCTCTCAGCTTGTCGAGGTTAGTCTTGATAATGGTGTCTATTCATTCGGCTTTGAAAAGCTCGGAAGATACCTCGATATGTGCGACAGAGTGGGAGTAAAGCTTTTTGAGATATCCCATTTCTATCAGCAGCATCAGGGCAAGTATGCCGCTCATATCTACGCGACGGTTGACGGAGAATACAAGCGGCTCTTTGGGTGGGAGACTCTCGCGCTTGATGGTGAGTATAAGCGTTTCCTTCGCGAGCTTGTTCACTCCTTCGTCGGATATATGAAGTCGAGGGGCGACGATCACAGGTGCATCTATCACATCACCGACGAGCCTTATCTTTCCTACATCGATCAGTATAAGGCGCTGAAAGAGGTCGTGTCAGAAGAGCTTAAGGGGTACAAGATCATTGATGCGCTTTCCGACTTTGAGTTCTATAAGGAGGGTGTGCTCGGCCATCCCGTTCCTACTACAACCTCCGCACCGAAATTCATCGAGGCGGGAGTCAAAAATCTTTGGGTTTATTACGCTTGCTGTCAGCTCGAGGATTACTCGAACTGCTATCTCGCGATGCCATCATGGCGCACCCGATCAATCGGTATGCAGCTCTATAAATATAACATCGACGGCTTTCTTCATTGGGGCTTCAACTACTATAACAACCGCGCCTCGGGCGACGCTATCAATCCCTTTATGGAGCTTAGCGGCGAAGATTGGGTACCCGCGGGAGATTGCTTCGTTGTCTACCCCGATATGGACGGTACACCTCTTGAGTCGATAAGACTTATGACTCTTGAGGAGGCTATGCAGGATGTAAGAGCAATGAAGCTTGCCGAGGAGCTCTACTCTCACGAGGAGGTAGTTGGTGCTATTGAAGGCGTGCTCGGTGAGGAGCTAAGCTTCACTCGTTGCGCCCACTCGGCACAGGAGATGCTCCGAGTAAGAGAAAGAATAAACGATATGATAAAAAGAAAAGTATAAAAAACTGCGGTAGGGAAATGATCCTTACCGCAGTTTTTATCTATAAATGTAAAATTTGATTTGCAAAAATTTGACATTTTCCCCGGTATAGCTCCGCGAAGCGGTGAGAGGGAGCCTCAATTATTATAGCATTCATCTTCCTTCGAAAAGTGATATGCTTGCTTCGCAAGCGCGATGTTCGCAAAAACGCTAGCGATATTTGCCTGCGGCAAGCGATATGTAATCTTCGATTATGTGAGACTTGAGCTTCGCGTTCTACACCCCACTAAAACAGACAGTGATATACATCTTCTCGCCGTGGTAGCTTGTTCTGTCGGTGACGTCGATGCCTAAGGAGCGCAGGGTAGTGAGGCTTCTTTTCAGCGTGTCGACAAAGACGTCGATTCTCTCAAGAGCACCCGCCTTCCCGACCTCCTCGGGCATATAGGAGTCTACCGCCAGGTCGACCAGCGCCTCGCACTCCCTCACCGTCAGCTCGCGCGTGATGACCTTCTCGAGCACCTCGAGTCTGTCGTTTTCCGACTCTAAGCGGAGCAGAGCCCTTGCGTGTCTTTCCGAGATTCCGTGCTTTATGATTAGCCTCTCCATATGGGGCGAGAGCGAGAGCAACCTCAGCTTATTTGCCACGTAGGATTGGCTCACTCCCATTCTTTCTGCGAGCTCCTTCTGCGTTATTTTACATAGCTCCATCGTGCCCGACATTGCCCGAGCTTCTTCAAACATATCCATATCTGAACTTCCTTTTTTGCTTTTATTCTATCATATGGAATCGGGACTTTTTTGCCGTAAGAGGTCGAGAAATATCCGCGCGAAAAATTAACGCTATGCCGTTTTTTAAAAAACGGCTTAATGAATTGTCAAAGGAGACAATTCAATTCATGGAGTGCGAAGTGCGAGAAATTTGCTATTCGTCGGCCGACACGACGAATGACGCAAGATACCGCAAGCGGTATGCATGGAGCGAAGCGAGAAATCAAGTTGTTGTCAATTCATGATGTGTGAGCATCAATTCATTATTTTTGGGTAAAAACAAAAATGAGAGCGTACGTGTCGCCCCCATTTTATTTTATCTCTTGCTCAAGTTCGGCAAAAATATCAGAAGAAAAGAAATCAAGAACAGAAATATCTATGCCGTCGCAGATTTTCTTTATCGTAGACACAGTTGTGCTCTTGTTTCTGCCACTCATGATGTTGTTAAGAGTGGATTGAGTTATACCCGAGGTAATTGCCAATTTGTTGAGCGTAATACCTCTCTCGTTGCATAGCTGCTGTATTCGTATCCTGCAAGCCTCGCCTATTGTCATAGTAACACATCCTTTCTAAAGACATTTTAACTCTTTTGAATTAAAAAGATTAACCCAAAAGGGTTGACTTTAGAGTTTTAAAGTGTTATTATAAAAAAGAAGCCAAAAGGAGGTGTGATAATGAGCGGGATAGAGCGAGCGGTTGACAAGCTGGGAAGAATTGTTCTTCCTATAAAGTATAGAGAAAAGTTAGGAATAAAAACCGATGACAAGGTCATTATTTCACTCGAAGACGGAATTATTACAGTTTCACCCACCGAAGGAGTATGCGCTTTGTGTGGAGCTGGAATTAAAGAGTCTTGTAAGCTGCGAGTGTGCAGGGCATGCATAAAACGAATAAAAGAGGAAGCATAAAACAAGAGCAAGGAAAGGGAAAACCGATCCTTGCTCTTGTTTTATTTGTAATTGTTGTCGATAAAGTCTTTTTGGTTACGCCTAAATCAATTAATCCTTACACCGGACTCGATTTCCCAAGCAAGAGAGATAAGTGTCTGAAGCACTGAAAGTTACCCCATTTTGAGCCGGTTCGTGTTATTATCTCTGCCTGCCGGCAAGAAATTCTCCGTATATCCGTTCCTCTCCATCCTTGCGCGCCTTGACCGCGTCCTCGAAATTCTTGTATGTCCCGAGGTTGTACATCTTTCCTTTAAATCGGAGTCTTGCGCGCCACTTGCCCGTTTTTGAGTTGAAATATACACCCCGCGCACCGCTTGTATTGCTTGCTATGAGCTTGTCGCTTCTGATTCGGCTTACCTGCGTCCCTTCTATCAATCCTACCTTCTCGCGCATTTTCTCTGCGGCATATCTTTGCGCGCATTCGCGACACATGCTGATGCTTCTATTTGTCAGACTGTCAGTTGCTTTGTAGGTAATATTTCCGCAATCACAAAGACACTCCCAGAGCGGGACCGTCCTCTTTCCGCGAGAAGCGCGTTTGTCGGAACGACCGAGAACCACTACTTTTCCATACCGTTTACCAATGATATTTGTTCCGGTAGGCTTCCTTCTTTTTGTTGTCATAATGTGCATTATGTTGTCCTATTCGGGAGAAAGAAAGAAAAAAACGCTTGAAAAATGGACAAATCTATGCTAAAATGATGTTAACTAAGTGAAAAATAACGATGGAGTTCTACATAATGCACATTATGAGAAGCAAATCATAATAAAAGAGCAAGGCAAAATTAACCCGCCTTGCTCTTATTTTATTTGTAATTGTTGTCGATATGCCTCGCTATGATCGTAACCCCAAAATCTCGCAATGCTCGATTCGTGGGATCTCCATCTGCTCGGCTCGATATATTTGCCCTTGGGCAAATTCGATATACTAAAAGCTGTCGCTTTTACCGATGTCTTGCGCTGCGCACAAGACTACACCAGACTCGACTTTCTAAGCACAAGGTTGCTTACCGCGCCGAGGCCAAGGGAGAACATTGCGCCGCCTGCGAGGCAGAGTGCTACGTTCATAAAAGTAGAATTAAGGGGTGTGATCATACCCACCATCATAAAAAGTAGCATACCGCCGCCGAGTGAGGCGCAGATAGAGAGCCACGCCTTCGACTTTGCCGCCACGCTGATACATACGAAGATAGGCACAAAGACGAGCATCAGGAGGACCTTGGCAAGCATGCACGTAAGAATGTTAATAGGTGTGAGTCCGACGAGCTCAAAGGACAGGCTTGACACCGCGCCGCCGATCATCGCGCCGATAAAGTAGAGCACAAGCATCAGAGCGCCGGTAACAAATCCGATCACGGTCTTTGAGATAACGTAATCGCTTTTTTTCTCTCTGACGGTGAAGAGATTTTTCGCAAATCCGCTTGAGAAGTCCTCGGAAATATTAAGGCAAACAAACACCGCCACGGCCATAAACATCATATTGATATTGCACATCGCCATAACGTCCATACCGCCCATAGCCTCGCCGCCGGGGAGAGTGCCGATGGACTGCCAAGCGCTTTCAGGACCGTGGATAACCGTCTCGACACCCGTCTGCGGGTCGACCGAAACCGAGCCGTCCATCATCGTCATCATCACCGTCATCAATACGGGGACGAGCAGGGAGACGGCGAGCAGAATATAGAATGTTCTTGACTTCAAGGTTTTTCTCACGTCAACGCGGAGCATACTGATTACTCTTTCCTTGAAGCTGCGTTTTTCATGCTTAACTGCGCTTTCCATCACTTGCCCTCCTTCATTAAGTCGATATAGTATTCCTCAAGGCCTATCTTAGCCTTGCCGAGCTCGGTGACGGCTATACCGTTATCGTAAAGGTATTTTGCCACCTTGTCAGGGGTTGTGTTATCGTAAACACGGAGGTATCCCGCCTCGTCCTCCTCCACACGCGTATAGTTGCGCATAAGAAGGAATTTTGCCGCGTTCATATCCTTCGCCTTTATGCTGACGTAGGTGCGGCAGTCTCTCTCGAGCTCCTCTGCGGTCATCTCGCGCATCATTTTTCCGCCGCGAATGATTCCGTAGTGAGTAGCGACCTTCTCAAGCTCGCCGAGAAGGTGAGAGGAAACGACGATACTGCGCTTTCCGTCCTTGATTATATCCGTGAACACCTCACGCATGATTCTCATACCGTCTGCGTCAAGGCCGTTGAGCGGCTCGTCGAGCACAAGCAGTGTGGGATCTCCCAAGAGAGCCATAGCAATTCCGACTCTCTGCTTCATACCGAGCGAGCAGTTCTTGTACTTGTTGCCTGCCGCGCCCTCCATTCGGACGAGCTTCAAGGTCTTGATGACCTCTTTTTCCGCATTCTCAAGACCGAGATTCTCAGCCTGGAGCATCATATTGTCAAAGACGGTGAGGCCACCGAAGCAGCCTGGAGCTTCGATAAGCACGCTCATGCTCTCTCTTACCGCCTCGTCAGAGTTGTCCTTTCCGTATATGGTGATAGTGCCTCCGTCCCTCGGAATAAGGCCGCATATCATCTTCTCAGTGGTCGATTTTCCCGAGCCGTTCTCACCGATAAAGCCGTAGATAGCGCCCATCGGCACGGTCATATTAAGGCCCGATACCGCCTGCTTAGCGCCGAAGCTTTTTGATAGATTTTTTATTTCGATAGCATTCATTTTATTCACCTCAATATACGTCGCTCTTGTTCAGTACATAAGTGCCTGCGATGTTGTAGACCACAGCCCAGATGAGCGATGTGAGCGCAGCTCCGACAAAGGTTGCGATATTGCTTGTAAGACACGCGTTTACCGACGAGCCGTAGAGAAAAGCGTTTAAGAACCAAGTGGGCAGGGAGAGTGCCTCAACGATCGATGCCACTCCGATAATCAGTATTCCCGTACCGAAGAAGAAGGAAGAACAGATGGAAATTCCAAAGTATCTTCTGAATATTACGTTAAGGAAGGTAAAGAGACTTGCCCAACCAAGGCTTAAGGCCATCTTACCAAGAATAGCGAGAATAAGAGAGCCAACGTTCACCGCGGTGTCATACTGAACGAGCAGACCTGCAACCGTTCCGCCGACAAAATACGATGCGCACATACACACAATTGCGAAAGCGCACACCAAGCTCTTGGAGATCATATAATCCTGCTTAAGCGCGTGAGTTGTAAACAATTGTTTGACATATCCCGACTTATAGTCGTGTCCGATAAAGATGGATACCATAATACCGCCGAAGATATATACCATATTCATGTTGGCATAGTCCGCGATGGTGTTGATAACGTAGAGGGGCTCCTTCGCCGCGATTATCTGCCAGACGTTAGAGTAGAGGCTGACCGCCTCGCCGCCTTCGAGGGGCGTCATCATAGTCATACCCGAGACCATTGCGGGAATGATTGCCGAGATGGCAAGGAAGATGTAAAAGAGGGGAGTGTGGAAGAGTCGGTAGAAGTCGACTCCGAGCATACCCTTGATCCTCTCTTTGAAGCTAGGGGAGTCAAAGCTTATTTCCTTAGTCATTATTCTCGTCCTCCTTTCCTGACATGAGCTCAACGTAGTATTCCTCAAGACCTATTTTGTTTTTATTGATTTCGAGTATTTCGTGGCCCGTCCTGAGCAGTGTCGATGCGATCGACTCCGTGTCCTCGACGTTATAGACTCTGAGGCTTTCGCCCTCGCATCTTACGTCCTTGTAGGTATTCTTAAGGAGTCTGTATGCGCCGTCCATATCTTTTGCCTTGACGGTGGTAAAGACCTCGGCGCGGCTGTCCATCTCCTCAGCGGAGAGCTCCATAATAATTCTGCCTCTTCTGATAATGCCGTAGTGCGTCGCAATCTTCTCAAGCTCGCCGAGCACGTGAGAGGAGATAAGTACCGTGCAGCCGTATTCCTTCGTGATGTCCGTGAGTATCTCTCTCATGATTCTCATACCGTCGGTGTCAAGACCGTTGATAGGCTCGTCGAGAATGAGCAGGGCAGGGGTGCCGAGCAGAGCCATTGCGATGCCGACTCTCTGCTTCATACCGAGCGAGCAGCTCTTGAACTTGAGATTTGCGTTTTCCTCCATACGTACGATTTTCAAGACTCGCATTATCTCCTCGTCCGCATTCTCGAGGCCGAGGTTGATGCACTGCATCATAAGATTCTGATATATGCTCGAGCCGGGGAAGCAACCCGCATTCTCGATCAGCGCGCCGACTCTGACTCTCACACCGGGGTCGGTGTAGTCTCTGCCGAAGAGCTTGATCTCGCCTTCGTCAG
>CAZUQN010000026.1:0-21603 GCA_964622425.1 uncultured Ruminococcus sp. | reverse complement strand
GTTTTAGTCTTTATAAGTATGAGATGACTGAATTCTTAGTGACTCAGCCCCTTTTTGTTTTATACGCGTCAAAAGGGATCGAGGGTTGGTTCTGCGTGTCATCCTGAGCTTGTCAGATAATCAAGCGTAAGCGAGTCTGTGCTTTCGCACTCCGCTCAGGATGACACTCTAGTCCGCCACGTTCTTTATTATACCTTTACGGACCGTCGGGGACGCCTGTCCCTACCGCTCTCCGTACCTAATTTTGCACTTGCGGCACTGCCGCACCGCCGTCCCCTACGATTTATTCCTCGTCCTTAATTCCTCGCTCCGCATTCTGCATTAGCGTTCTGTGTCCTGTTCCTCTTCCTTCACTTCTCGCTTGGCGCTTCGCACTTCGCATTCACCTAGCCTCAGCGCAATCAGCACTTGCGAGGGCTGATAGAACACCCAAGGTAAATTATAGTTTGCATTATAGACAAAATCCATCAAATTTGAGTCGAGGTAGGAAGAAAACAAAACTTCAAGACCTATCCAAATATCGCACATTGCAAAGAGCAAAAGTCCTATGGCAAAGATGCGCTCGCGTCTACCGAGCAGGAAGGCAAAAAGTGCGGAGAGCACAAGGTTGCCATAGTAGATGACAGAGGCAATGGCAAGGGGATCGGTATCCTCGCCGAGGACAAAAAATGCGACAGCTACAAGGCCGAGCATCAAGGCTCCGCGAGCTGCAAGGCTAATAATTCTCACCGCCCTTCTCTCCTCGCTTACAAAGAGGTAGGCGGCGTAGAAGATCTGCACCACGATAAAGGCGAGTACGCCCTCAAGCTCGGAGTCATCCGCAAGGACGAGAAAGTAATCCGCAACGAGAGTAAAGGCTATGCCGAGGCGGATAAGACGCAGACGTCTGTCACTCTCCCCCTTCAAGGTAACAAGAGCAAAGAGCGCGACGAGAACAATGGCAAGATAGCAGGCGGAGACGTCCGCTCCGCCCGTACCGAGATGTATCACAGGACAGAGGATAATCTCAAGAGCAACCAGAGCTATTGCCGCTACCCGTGTGAATTTCTCACAGTTAAACGCCTTCAACACTTCACCGTCACCTCCGAGCTTTTTCTGTCAAGAAGCTGTGTGAGCTTATACACTGCGTACATGATTGCCGCCGAGCAAAGTGACAGGACGACAAAATATAGGATAATGAATATCGCGGGAGACACGAGGTCAAACAGCTCATTCAGAATAGGGACTGACTGATCGGCGCGCGGACTGACGAAGAACATATTGAAGGAGTATCCCTCCTCAAATGCGCCGAGCGAGACAAGGAGCTTATAGCCCACGGTGTTTAAGAGATTGGCGACAAGGTAAAGAGCCGAGAAAAGTGCTACTCCTGAGAGGAAGAAGCGGCGGCTCACACGCCTTCTGTAATGTGAGGCGGTATAAACGCCCGAGACGATCTGTATGCCGTGATGTACCACAGTCTGAATATTCCTTAAGACGGAGGTCGTGAAGATGGTACTCGGCACGATATAGGTAGACAGTCCGCCTATAAAGGCGAAGGTCATCGTATACGCCGCGGCAGAGTCGCGCAGCCACCCGTCGGGCAGAAAGGCGAGGAGCGGAAGGACGTAAAGAGGCGTTGAGCAAAGCTGAAAGGGAAAATCGGTCCAGTTGTACTCATAGACCACCCTGCCCTCCTCGACACTCATACAAAACAGTGTCTGCTTCATAAGCTCAAAGGCGAGCATCACAAAGAACATCGTGCCTATCACCTGACGGAAGGTGCGGTCGCCCGAGTCCTTATAACGAAGAGCTAAAAGCGCACCGAGAAAAGCTACAACGAGGACGCAGAAAAGGTGGAACCCACCGAATGCGGTGGGCTCCTCCATCTCAATATTAGAAATATAAACGAGTCCTTTGAGAAGCTTCATTTTACCCTCCAAATACGATATATGCTAATTATTATTTACAAATTCTAGGCTTTAATTCTTTTGTCGACACGGATCTTCTCGTGTACCTTTATGCCGTATGCACTTCTCACTCCGCTGAGAAGTCCCGAGAGGACACTGTACACGATAAGCGCGCAGAGAATAAATCCGAAGAAGTAAACGCAGACAAATCCTACGTACGGGATCTTTTCATATACAATGCTGAGCAGGGGAAGCGTACAGTCAAAGTACGGGCTGATATAGAACATATTGAAAGTCTCGTCGATACCGAAGGCTAAGAAGGCGTGATACACACCAATATTCAGCGCCATTGCGATAAAGCTCATAACAACGAACACGGACGCGCCGCTGAAGAAGTGCTTTACACCAAATCTGTCTCTGTATCTCACCGCATAGAAAATACCCATAACCACCTGCGAGCCGTGATGGATCATCGTCTGATAATTGATGCCTATGGTCTTGATAAATACGTCACCCGGATAGCAGAATACCGCAAGTCCCGCGAAGAGTGAGAAGGTCATCATATACGCGATGCACGCGTCGCGCACCTTATCGTTCTTTACAAAGGCGATGATGGGAAGTATGTATAAAGGCGACGAGCAGAACTGGAAGGGGAAGGCGTACCAGGCGTAATCCCAAACGAATTTCCCCTCCTCGAGCTCAAAGCCGAATATAAGCTGCTTATATATCTCAAGTACGACAAGCACCACCCACACGCAGGCGGTCAGCACGTTTACCGCTCTGTCCGAGGCGTCCTTGAATAGCTTGCACACAAGGACCGTCAGCAAGACAGCCGCAATTATACAAGCGATATGGAAGAGTCCGTAGCTCTCGGGAGCCGCCTCAAACTCTACTGTAACCGCTTCAAACAATTTTATAAGAAAGTCCATAAATAACCTCGACGTTCGCGACTTAAATATGCGCGAATTTTTAAAGTTAATTTAAATATGTTACGTGCTATTGTAACACTACGGAGGGCATATTTCAAGTCGTTTAAGGTTCGTTTAAGATTATTTCATAATTTTTAATAATTTCCGCGCCCACGCATCACGCGCCGCGCTTCCCTTTTGTGCGGATATATTTATCTATATTTCATTGACTTTGAGTTTTTTATCTGCTATAATCTTGATGATAAAAGCACAAGGAGACTCTATGTATACCGTATTTATTATTGCGCTGGTGATACTTCTTTACACCCTGCAATCTCTTTTCACAAGACTCTACACAGACTACTACCCCGGTGACAAGGGGCTGACCACTCCCGTCTTTGCGGTGGTGTGCGGACTTATCGTCACGGCGGTTTCCTTCATATTCTCGGGCTTCACGTTTTCGTGTGGCTGGCTGACCGTCCTGCTCGGCATCATCAACGCGGTCATCCTCTACGGCTATGACGCCTTCATCATCAAGGCATCTGCGACAGGCCCCTACTCCATTCTTATGACCTTCAGCCTCACGGGCGGCATCGTTGTACCCGCTATCGTGTCTTGGTTGTTCTTTGAGGTTCCCTTCTCGGTCGTTCAGCTCGTCTCGATACTTATCATCTTCGCCTCGGTGCTTATGATAAGCAAGAAGGAGGACGAGGACGATAATAAGGAGGAGCACAAGAAGCACAGGACATTCTTCCTCGTCATCTGTACCCTCCTCGGACTTGCCAACGGTATGTACGGCGTGCTCCTCAACACTCAGCAGGAGCTGACCGGCGTTGCAGAAAAGGAGGAGATGGTCGTCGTGACCTTCATCGGTGCGGCGGTGATCTCGCTTGTACAGCTTATCGTCAAGGAGAAGAAGAATACCCTCGCGGCATTCAAGCAGACGAAGCTCTCGCTCACCTTCCTTCTTCTCACCGCGCTCGTTTCCGCACTCGCAATCAATGCGCTCGTTATCGCGCTTGAGGGCGCTAACGCGACTCTCGTCTACACCTTTGACAACGCGGGCGTGCTTCTGCTCAGCGCTATCGCCTCGGCGGTGTTCTTCAAGGAGAAGCTCTCAAAGCTCAATATCATCGGCTGTATCATTATGTCCATCGGCCTTATCTGTATGTCGCAGTACGCGAACATCGAGCTCTTCCTAAAGGGCCTCTTCGCATAAAAAACTGCTCGCCCTGCGAGCAACTTCACTCGCGCAAAAGCGCGAACTTCACTGCGCCAAAGCGCAACTTCACCCGCGGGACGTCGTGGCTCCGTCCCCTACGGTTTGTTCCTCGTCCTTAATTTTGCATCGGCGGACCGTCGGGTAGCGAAGCGAAACCGAGGGTGTTAGAAAACGATTGAGTATCGTTTTCCCCCGAGGTGCCCGAGCCCGCAGGCGAGACCGCCGGTCCCTACGGTTTGTGCCTCGTTCTTCACTTCACGCTTTGCATTTTGCATTGGCGCAGCCTTGCGCCATACCCCCATAAAAACTCAACACGGGTATCTCCATCAAGCGGAGATACCCGTAATTTTTATATGACTATGGTTACACCGTCAGGTGCAGTGATTTTGGCTTTTTCGCCCCTTCTCTGCTCTACCGTAACCATACCCTTCGGCGTCGGCAGCTCTACCCTTGCCCATTCGAAGCCGAGCAGTCTCGGAGAAAGGCGGAGCTTTGTCATGCCGGGCTCGAGAATCTCAAGTCCGATAAGCGCCCGCGGGAGCGAATACAGAGGCGTGCCGCCCCAGGCGTGGCTATGGTCGAAGGAATAGGTAGGCTCGGGAGGCAGGAAGCCCTCGGCAAGTCCCTTAGGACAGATTCTATGCTGCTCGCGCCAGCGGTCGATAACACTCACCGTCAGCTCGTCTGTGAGGTCGTTTCTGAATATCGCCTCAAGGACGAAGTGCGCGAAGTAAGGCTGATAATCCGAGAATTCCTCGTCCGAGAGGAGCTCCACGAGTATTCTCCTCGCTCTGTCCTTATCCGCAACTCCGAATGTCGCGGCAAGCGCGTTAGCGTTGATGCGGTAGTAGCGCTTCTCGGTATTCTCGGGCTGCCACTCGCCGATAAGCTCGCGCGGTGTCGGGGTATTCTCTCCTTCGAAGTAAAGGCCGCGCTCTTTATCGTAAAGCCGCTCGTTTATAGCCGTTTTCAGCGCGTTTTTCTTAACACGGGTGGCATCTTTGGCATCAGAGTCACCGAGCGCCGAGTAGATTTTCTCAGCCGAGTCGAGTGCGCCGTAGTAGTACATATTGAGCACACTCTGACCGAGCGCCTTCGGCGGATGGTGGAGCGTGTAGCCGTCGATGTATATCCAGTCGACGAACATATAATCGTGCGGATTATCAATTATTCCGCCATCATCGACGTAGCCGTCAAACATAGAAAGCAGAGCGTCGAGCGCCTCGCGGCACTCCTCGAGGACGGAAATATCTCCCGACATCATATAGATGTCCCAGAGCATTCTCACCCAGATGAGACTATAAGTCGTGTGGAACATTCTGCCGTTGCCGAGAATGAGCTCGGCGGTGCGGTAGCAATCGAGCTTGGCAAGCGACATATCCGCATAGGAAAAGGCGCTCATCATAGATTCGATATAGTAGTCACCCGTACATGCCAGAGGCTCAAGATGCTTCGGGCTGTCGAGGTGTATGTATTGTCTGCAGTATTTAAGAGAATGCTTGCAGTTGGCAAGTATCTCGTTGAGCTCAGTGTCAGAGGTGACCGTCATCGCATCGCGTGAAGAAGGTAGATAGGTCTCTACTAAACCGACGTCAAGCTCGCAAGGTGAGTCGGTGCGATTGCGCACCTTCACATAGAGCGAGCCCGCGCTGTGTATCCTAAGACCGGTGTAGCGCGCAGAGCCGACAAAGGTCATTTTCTCGCACGTAGAGGAGGTGTCGTCAGGCAGCTCGTGAAGGGAGACCAGCACCTCTACCTCGCCCTCTGAGCGTAGGTCGACCGAAAGGTAGCCCGCGTATATCCTCGCGAAGTGTAAAGGTATCTCGGCCTCGGAATCAGGCGCGATTATTATACCCTTACCGCCCTCGGAATATATCAAATTCTCAACACGGGTGGGTATCGGCGCAGTTTTCGCCTGCCAGATATCTTCGGTTACAACCGCTTGAGTAAGAGGCAAGTCCTCTGCCTTTGTCTCGTCGTAGAGCTCGGGCGAGATAGCCGCAGTGAGTCTGCGGCACAGCCAGCTCTCGTCGGTGGAGATCTCCTCCACGGTGCCATCGGCAAGAGTGACCTCAGCCAAGGCAAGAAGTCCGCCGTGTCCCTTGGAAAAATCGCAGAAGGACGTGGGCATAAGCTGTACCCGTGCGTAAAAGTCGAGCTCTTCGCCGCGGCCCGGAAGGTAGATCACACCGCCTGCTCTATCGTCCTCACCCTCGCCGAACATGACGGTAAGCTCGCTTGCATACCACTGCCAATAGGGGGTAATGTCGGGGCGGTTATCTAAGAAATCGCCGCCAACCGAGACAGGGCCGTTTACTGCGCTCTCGCCGTTTACGTAAAGCCTTGCCACGGTGTCAGCGCTGAAGCGCAGCCTCATCGAAACAGGCTCGGACTCAAAGACGTATTTTCTCGAGAATTCAGCGACCGCGTAATTATCAATCGGCTTTGAAAACGGCGTAAGATTCGTTGCTTGATACTCCGGATAAAGCTCCGTATCAAGCCAAATCCATTTATCCTTTTTCATACTTAAAATTCGGTTACGACCTCGCGGCCCTCAAGCCACGCGAGCATATTGTTTACAAGCAGATTCCAGCTTTGGAAGGAGATGTTGTGTACGCCCTCGCCGGTGTCGGGATCGTAGTATTCGTGCATCTCGCCGTGCTTCTCAATGCCCTTGCCGAAGAGCTCAACCGTTCTCTTTGCAAGCTCGCGAGCCTCATCCACATAGCCATAGTCAAGAAGCCCGCGGAAGCACATATAGTTCGCGTTGCCCCAAATCGGACCGATCCAGCAAGAGGGGTTACCCGACTGCCAGACCTTGTACATCTTCTCGCACTTTGAGAGCGAGCGCACACCGTAATTCGACCAGAAGGTCCTCTCGTTGAGCATGTTCTCGCGAACCATTCTCTCTGCCTCCTCAGGGGTGGCAATGCCTGCCCACATAGCGAGGAATCCCGACCACTCGTCAATTCTCATGATGAGCGACTTCCAATGACGGGGCTTGCCGCTGTGAAGCCACTCGTCGGGATTAATGGGATAAAGGCTGATGTCAGCGGAGTAGTACATACCGTTTCTCTCATCCCAGAGATGCTCACGCACGAGGCCTTTAAGCTCCTCTGCCTCAGCCTTGTAGTAATCCGCCTTAGCAGAGTCACCGAGCGCACGGAAGATGTACTCCACGCCGAGGAGTTCCTTGTACATAAGGCAATTGAGATAGATCGACGCGGTCGAGCCAAATGGACGGTAGAAGATAGAGGGATCATTGTCCACGCCTATCGCGGTATCGTCAAGGAAGCGATAAAGGCCGGTCTCTCCGTGACGGAATTCTCTCTTGTAGCGAGCCATAAAGCGCTCAAGCGCATCGATATGCGCAGGGGTGAGCCAGCTCGCGTCATTATTTGTTACCTGAAGAAGGAAAGCAAGGTGCTGAGCAAGGCAGGGCTTGTGCATATTCTTGCAGTACTTGAGGAAGATCACCTCACCCTCGCCATCAACCACAATAGGCATATTTCCGCTCTCATCGGTATGCTCAAGGAAGTTGATGATACAGCCCTTCTCATACTCAAAGAACTCGGCAAGTCCCTCGCCGCCGTTGTCAAGGATTATCTGCCTTGCGGCAACGTCAGTAAGCCAGGAATCCCAGTCCCAGAGCTGATAGGGGTACGGCGCGCCGGGCACGATAAAGGGATGCTCCAGTGTTCCCTTGGGCTCACGCGTGATCCACTTGTACGCGTCCTTAGAATATTCTTTGATCAGTCTTGAATACTTTTCCATTTCATTTTTCTCCATTTTTATATGCTAAATGTGTTTTTTGACAAGTAATATTTACATAATCAGCCTACGGCAAGTGACCGTAGGCTGTTTGTTTGTGTTTGCAGTATTTTATGAGCGAACTTTTTAAGCTGTAAATTTCGAGATAGTTGTCACGTACTCTACCCGAAGCCAAAATCCTCGCCAAATTTTTGAGTGAGAAGGGTTGTTCTTTTGGACGAAGTCGTATACCCATACGACGAGCCTTTCCAAAAAACAGCACTTATCGCCAAAAATTTAAGAGTTGTGAGAGAAGCCGTAGCTGTTGACGACACCATCCACCATTTGTCCCTCCTTGCAAAGAGGACACTCGTGAGCAGGAACACAGTAGTAGCCGTCAAGGTCGTTAGCGTCGAATACGGAACGAACAGGAATACCGCCGCACTCGTCAACCGCAGAATAGATGGAAGCAAGGCCCGCAACAGTGCCGCCATAGTACTTGATAGCGTCCATAGCAACGCTGGTGGTACGGCCGGTAGCAACCGAGGAGGTGAGGATGAGAACGTTCTTGCCGTTGATCATCGAAGCTGAGCCCTCACGGAAAATGAAGCGTCCCTCGGATACCTTCTCGGGAGTGAGAATGTAGATGGTCTGATGAGCGTTGAGGTTCATATATCCCGCAGCGGTAAGCTGCTCTGCCATACAGGTTGCGATTACCTGCATCTCGTCGAGACAAAGTATGGTGTCGATAACGGTGTTGGAGTTATAATAGGAAACAAGCTCCTCCGCAACGGCGCGCGCCTCGGAAAGTCTGGACTTCTGCATAGTAACGTCGATGTAGTAGTTCATATGACCGTTGGTTTTCATAAAGTGACCTTTGGTCACACGGAGAAAGAGGTTCTTGCCCTTTGTTCTGATCTTATAGGAATTCTCGATTGCCATAGATTTGCTCCTTAAGTTTATTGATGTATTTATTTTACCACGCGTGAGGTTATATGTCAAGCGTAATTATTTCATATATTTTTTTCTGTTCTCGGAAAGGATCCTGTCGCGCTCCATATCCTTGATACGGCGGAAGGCCTCAACGGTACAGTTCCAGCTTCTTATCGGATTTGCCGAGCGATAGCTATGCGACTCGGCGCCATTGTAGCTCCAGGAAAGGATGGTCCTCGCGCCCGCATCGTATGCGCCCTCGGTTGCCTCGATGATCTCCTCCTCGCGGCCGAGTGGAGCATAATATCCCTGGATCCAGATGTTGTGATCCTTGCCGTATTTATCCGCCTTCTCTATGCAGAGCTTGGTCGCGTTATAGTTATACTCGTAGGGGCTCTTAATAGAACTGTTGCTGTACCAGTAAGGATCGGTACCTATGTTGTCGATGTAAGGCATCGCGCAGATCGAATCGATATCAAAGTTCAGGAGCTTCTCCTTCTCACTCTGTCTTATCATTCCGCTAAGCTGGAAGGGCATAAAGCAGATGGTGTTGACAAGTCCAAGAGACTTTGCGTACTCGGTAATAAAGTTGTGGTACTCGATGAGCACGTCGTTTCTGAACGAGGAGACGTCCCCGTCCATAATAATCGGCATCTTTTTACCGAAGCGTTCCTCAAAGAGCTTCTGACAGGTCGGACAAGTGCAGCATGAGTAGTGATCGTCCGTACCCTCTATCTTCATCGCGGGGATAACCGGCTCATCCCAGAACAAGGTCTTACCTCCGAGCTCGGCTACGGTATCTATCCAACTCTTAACAAAATCGCGGTAGGCGGGAGAATTAAGGCAGATCTGATATGGGTGCATCTGGCCGTCTCCATAGTAGCTGTGCGCCTCGGGATGATAGGCAAGAAAGTGGCCCTTGTCACCGGGAGCTCCGCCAATGCCCCAGTTGTCTACCCAAACCTCAAGGCCCTCTGCCTCTGATGCCTTGAATATATCCTTCATAACGCTTTTGCTTCTCTCCATATCGTTGTGCGTGAGCATATGTACGACGATATCAAGATTGGATCTTGCCATATCCTTTATATCCGCCATAGCGTGGCTGAGCATTCTGTTGCCGTAGTATGCCGCACCTACTTTAAGCTTCTTTGTTGTATCCATATTCTCTCCTTTTTCTCTGAATTATCGATATTATTTGACAACTTAAATTTACTTATTTGTATTCTTCAAGAACCTTCTTAAGTACACTCGGGTTATCCGTCATTATCGCATCTGCGCCAAGCTCGATAAGAAGTCTCATCTCATCCTCGTCGTCGATGGTCCAATAATGCACCGCAAGATTGTGCTCGTGCGCCACGTCGACAAGCCTCTTAGTAGCGAAGTTAAAGCCATACTCCTCCATCGGAATCTGAAGGACAGCAATCTTATCAATGTAGAGCGAATCAATGCCGAGAGTCATCAGGGCAAAGTATTTTGCGATGCCCATAATTCCGGGGGAATACATAAACTCGTCGGGTACAAGATCCTGCTTCTGAAGTCTCTTGAACTCGTCAAAGATCTCCGAGTGGAAGCTCGCTAAAATAACTCTGTCGAAGGCGTCATACTTTTCAAGAAGCCTTATAGCCTCGGCCACCGCTTTAAGTCCTATATCGCCGCTCTGCTTTATCTCAACGCTGATGCGATTCTCAGGGAAGGCAACAAGCAGCTCCTCAAGAGTTGTGGCAAGATAAATCTCCGTGTCACGGGGCTCAACTCCCTCGGGGTAGCTTACGTCGGTCGGGAGTCTGCGCTCACCGTCGACTGTAAAGTATTCCCTCTCACCTGCAAGCACGGTATCCTCGGTGGGATTGTCATAGCCGAAGTCCACGCGCTGCTCTATAAGGTCTGTGTAATTCCAATCTGATGCAAAACCTGTCACGTTGGTCGTGCCGTCGAGAAGCTCGTTATGTAAGAGGATCAGCACGCCATCCTTGGTGAGATTAACATCGGTCTCCATTATTACGTTCTTATCTATGCTGTATGCGTTGTAGAATGCCTCGAGGGTATTCTGAGGAAACTCGTCCCTGCCGCCTCTGTGAGCGACGATCATCGGGAGCTCCCCGTCCTTCAAGAGCACGTTCTCGCCCTTATAATTCTTCGGCGCGGGCAGCACCGCAATCACCGCGTAAGCGGCAAACAGTATAAGCAAAATTATCGCGACCGTACGAAGTCGCGCTGATGACGTAATTACCATAGTATTACCTCGTGAAATCTTTCTTCAAATCTTATGTGTAATCAATCGGGCATCACACAGGAGCGCACCTGTGCGCCCCCATTTTATTATAATATTTTAGGAGGACAAAATCAAGAGCCTGATATATTTTTGTGACTTATGGTCACTTCTTTTGTCATCTTAGACAAAAAGAGGCACACAAGAAAAACGCGTATTTCCTCTCCTCGTTCTCACCGAATAAAAGTGCATACGCATCTAACGGAGCGAAAGCTCTTTTCGCTCCGTTTTTTAAATTTTATGTGTTTTTGCAAATAAAAGTGAGCATTTATGACGATAACCGCGGAGCAATTCACCCCGCGGTTATTTTTTTATTGCGTTATTTATCAAATCTTAAGCGGATCAATCCTCCGTTATTTCCATCTTACTTGTCGCAGTATAGGTGTACGTAGAGCCGACGATTTTGATATACGTCTCTATCGACTTCACATCCTCTTCGTCCATCTCGACAATGATGTACGTGATGTCGCTCTTATATCTATCATTAAGAGACGTCATAAGGCTCTTGTACTCGCTGAGGTCGGAGATAACGAGATTGATCGTGTAAAGATTGTCTCCGGTCTTGGTTATATCCTCTACAAGAAGCGGCTCATAGCCTGCTACGTTCATAAGAGATCCAATAAAGGCGCTTGCCTCAAGTGCGCTCTGCGCAACCGTCTGAGTCTTACCGCCCGAGCTAATGGTCTGAGTACCCAAAGCATACTCAATAGTAGCTTTCTGACCGCTCACCGTTGCTTCGATGTTGTAGGTAAAGCTTCCGTTCTTGTTTTTGAAATTAACGGTATCGGTCTCCTTGTAGGAGTAATACACCTTTGATCCGACCTTTACGTTCTGCTCTATCTCGAGATCAAATACTACGTTCTCTCTGCTTGTAGCATCGGTAAGGTAAGAAGAAACCCACTCAGCAACTCTCGCATCGTCAACCTCAACGAAGCCCGACTTATCAAGCTCCATCTTCTCCGCTTCATTGTATTCGCTGTAAATCGCGGTCATAGATACGAAGGGTACCTCGGAGGACGAGGATAAGAAGTCTACGGTCATGTCCTTCACTCTGAACTTTTTATCGGTCGTAAGCTTGACGGATACGTCGGTTATATCAACGCCCATATTGTCTCTGAAGGCATCAAAGCCGAGGTCCTCAACGAGATCATCAAGATCATCCTTGTCAAAGCCGCTGAACGAGAGCGACCACTCGCCACCCTCAAGCTCTTCCATATCCTTGGTTTTCGCATTCTCGGGCGACATATCGAAAACGCTGTCGTCGCCGGAATTAAACTCGTCGAATTCCTCGGGAGTCAATGCGGAATATATGTGGCTGTACTGACCGTCCGAGCTCTTGGATATGTACATTTTTCCATCCTCGTAAACAACGAGATCCTCGGAATTCTCGATATCCGATCCGTCAATGCTCATCTCGGACTGCACTATGTTATAGTAATACGGATCCTCATCATCCTCATCACCGATGGTTACCGTGGTCATAGCCATCTCGCCCTTTACCTCGGAGCCCATATATTCAAATGAAATGTCCGCCTCGACCTCTATCCTATAGGACTTCAGCCCTGACATCTTCTTATCCACACGGTCCCAGAGCGCCTCGGTATCCTTCGGATCAATTACCTGCCAGATAACGCCGCACGACGAAAGTGCCATCGATAGCACAAGAACAACAACTAAAAATAGCGCAATTTTTTTCATATTTACCTCCAATGATTTATTTTTTATATTTCGGAAGGATTGTTTATGCCACCTTCGGTATCAAAGCTTACAAGAGTTGTGAGCTCGTAGGTGTACAGAGCGCCGTGTACAATAAGCTTACCCTCTAAGGACGTAAGCTCGCCGTCCTCAATGCTCGCGTCAAAGTAAAAATCGTGGCCGACGTACGTGTCCTCCATGCTTTCCATTATCCGCTCAAGCTGTGAGTCGTCCTGCATTTTCGCCACTATCCTGTACTTACCCTCTCCGACCTTTTCTACGTCTCTTACGTATACTCTCTCATATCCGCCCGCGTTGATGATCGAAGTGATTGCCGACCTTGCCTCCGCATCTGTACGCTCTGCCTGCTCGGTTTGTGTTGCCGAGTAGGTTTTCCAGATACCGTCCTTGAACTCTGTCGTGAGAGTGTTTCCGTCGTATGCGCTGACCATTCTGAAGGAGAAAGAGCCGTCCTTATTCGTAAAGCTGATTTCATCAGCCTCCGTATACATATAAGCCTCGCTTGGCTGAGCATTGTAGATTATTTTCTGCTTGAGGCTCGTCGAGACCTTTCCCTCATCCTCGAAGAATACGTTTTGCAGCTTATCGTACACAACGTCCACTACCCTTGCATCGTCTACCTCGTTGAATCTGTCGGGGTTAATCTCCTCAGCCTTCGCCTTATTGAAGTCACCGTAGGATGCCTTCACACAGGCGACCGGAGTCTCTGCCGAATCGGCAAATATCTCCACACTTATTTCTGTTACGCGGAACCATCTGTCCGCCACCGTGTGGATTTTTACGTCATTGATCTTAACACCGAGAACGTCCCCCGCGAATCCGAAGCTCTCTGCAATCTCGTTTCTTCTCTGCTCACCGAATCCCGAGCAGATCAGCTCCACTGTGGAATCCTCGTTCTTGATTATTTCGGTGTTTTCCGCACCACGGGGAGAATAATCAACGCCTTCCTTCCCTGACAGAAATTCCTCAAACTCCTCTCGGGTGATCGCCGAGCGAATGCTGCTTCTATCCGTGTTAATGCCGTTTCTTATATACATCCATCCGCCGTCATATGCGATAAGGTTTTCCGCGGTGTACTCCTCTCCGTTGATCTGCATCGTCATCTCGGAGCTCTCATACGCGTGCTTCAGGTTTCCAAAGAGGTCCGATACGTATACCGCGTTGCCGACGTATTTTCCGGTCATCTTTGTATCGCCGACATCGTAGCTGTAATCCGCCTCCAGCTGAGCGCTGTAGGATCTGAGGCTACCCATCTGCTTATCGATCCTTTCCCAAAGCTCCTCGGCGTCTGCAGGATCCGAGAATTGCCAGATGATCCCACAGGACGAAAGCGTCATAGAAAGCATAAGCACCGTAATCAACAATAAAACAATCTTTTTCATACCGCAAGACCTCCTGCTTTTCTTTTATTTAATTATAGCACGCACACGGAGCAATGTCAAATCGGTGAATTTGGCGAAAAAATATTTTAAATATTTAAAATTAATACACAAAATTCCGGAAAAAGTTTCATAAGAATTAATTTTTATTTTCACAAAAAAGTGAGAGGTAATTTGTCATTATTTAACAAAAATAAAAATCCGAGGGGAAAACTTTTCCCCTCGGATCAGGTGCAAAGGATTATTTTCCGATAAACATCTGCGTCCAATAATTGCCCGATGCGTAGCCTACACCGATCTCGGTGAAGGACGAATTAAGTATGTTGGCGCGGTGACCTGATGAGTTCATCCACGCATTAACTACTGCCGCAGGGGTTGTCTGCCCCTTGGCTATGTTTTCTCCCGCGGTGCGGTAACTGATACCAAAGCTCTTCATCATCTGGAAGGGCGTGCCGTAGGTGGGGCTGTTGTGGGCAAAGTAGCCCTTATCCCTCATATCCTCGGATTTGTATCTTGCGACGCGGCTGAGCTCCCAGTTGTGCTTAAGCTCGGTGAGCCCCGCCTTTTTTCTCTCTATATTTACAAGTCTGACGACCTCGCTTTCAAACGCCTTTGCCTCCGTGTCATCGGTCGGTATGGTGAGCACCTGTCCGGGATAAATAAGATCGGGATTTTTGATGTGCGTGTTTGCAGACTTGATCTCGCTAAGTCCTACCTCATACTTTTTAGCTATGCGCCACATTGTATCCCCCTTCACCACCGTGTGACTTGTCGCGGCGGATACGGTTAGGGCCATTAGTGTCATGGCAAAAGTGATACATAATATTAGACTGATAATCTTCTTCAATAAGCTTTACCTCCGTTTTCTCTTTTTTCATTTTGTAGCCAATCGCATTGGTAATTGGCACGGTTATATTATAGCATATTCCACGCGAAAAATCAAATGTAATTATTGGTATCCTCGCTCTAATAACCCTTCTTTTGACAACTTAGGTTGTCTTTATGCGGTATATAAGATAGGCTGCGTCGCTACCCTACCCCGTGCAACTTCGTCAAAAAAACAAAAAGAGCAGCGACTAGCGCTGCTCTCATATTAGCTTACACTAACAGTTCTCTATTTCTTCAGTAATCTCTCATAAAGAGTCTTTAGCTTCGGTGTGTTGTACCTCAGCACTAAGGTCGGAAGTATATTAAGGTAGAGGTTCACAAGCGCGACCGGTATCGCCACGGTATAGACGCACGTGCCCTCGAGCGTCAACATCGCGAGAAAGCCTATGGGATAGGACAGTCTATGCGTCGCAACGCCTCGGTTACACTCGACAATAAACGTCTTTACGTACTCAGGGTCCTTCGTGCTGGTCATACTCTTTTTGCTGAAGCCTCCGATACCGCCGAGCTCCCAGACCTTGTCCTTCCAGAGCCTTACCTGAAGGCGCTTGTACATTTCCTTCTCCCACTCGGTTATGTGAAAGAGAGGATTATTCATACCGTAGAGTCGGTCGGGAGTCATTCTGATGATGAGCGCCACAGCGCCGTCAAGCGCAAACTGCAGTGCCGTACACCACACGACCGATATTAAAATGTAATACCACGATGCCGTCTCAAGAGCAATATTCATCGCCGAGATAAGAGCCATCGCTATTCCTATTGTCGTAAAATAAAGCTTCATTTTATCCGTCCGTAATCCATTTTGCAAGCGAGCTGATTGCCGAGGGCGCTGTGTATCCACGCTTCAGATTAAGCTCGTATATAGCACCCTTGCCTATATTATACATCTTAAAGCAAGTTTTTTCAACCCACAATTAACGTTTTCTGACCTAATAACAATTGTTTTTCTTCACACGCACTGCGTGTTTGCCGAAGTACTCCTCCAGAGCCGCAATCTTGTCGTAATAGCAAACAAGCCACCCACACCGTGTCCTCGGTGGTATGGGAGTCAGGGGGAACATATGTCTTCTTATTGCATCGCGCTCAGCGGGTGATAAATCAGGGTAGGCCCTTGTGGCATTCTCAAGAGCTCGGCTTGGGTGAGTATATCCGTGAACTATACCGCTGACGTTGCTGTCCTCGCCGTGTAGATCGTATAAAAAATAATCGTGCAAAAGCGCGCCTCTGACCAGCTCGCCCACATTCACCTTACTCTTATGCTTGATACAGTGTCGATAACACAAGTACGCAACTCTGACCGAGTGATCATAAGTGTTACCGTGTATATGCTGCTTATATTTTTTCATTTTAATAAATTCATCAGAGCTGATTATTCCGCCAGCCATCTCTAAAAAAACTTTTTCAAGCCCTTCTTCGCTTTTCAATATTTTCTTCTCCTCTTTCTTGGCGTACACTTGCCCATTTTACACCTGTATTATACCACCTCTTTGTTTTTAATTTATTTTTGCAATGTTTGAGTTTTGTTAATTGTAGCAAAAAAGCGGCAAAGACACATACCACGCCTCCACCGCTGTTTTTTCAGTTTTTTCTAAGAAACTTCACACGCCCCACCACGCGTGGCGCATTTCGGCGTGTTACATTCTACTCACCCTTATCGGTGTCTTTTTTATTTTCGCCAAAGTATCTTGAGTATAAAGGTGTCTCGGAAAGCGGTGCTCCCTGAAGTCTGTAAGTTTCTGGTTTGCGCTGGGAAAATCTCGTCTTTCTCATAGAGTGCGAGGGATAGAAATTCTCCGAGCCATACTGCGGCCAAGGCTCCGCGGTTATATCCACCTCCGCAGTCACTACCTCGGTCGCTCGGGCTTTTGCCGCCTTAACAACAGTGCCCATATTATTGACAATACAGCTTGGGGAGCAAAGCGTGAAGGAGCCCTCGTCAAAGGCACACATAGCCGCCGCTATCGTCACGCTATTCTCATATGCTCTCGCAAGACCGTAGATATTCTCCCACCCGAGAGTCGGGCAGCAGATAAGGTCTGCGCCCATAAGCGCAAGCTCTCGCGCCGCCTCGGGATACTGCATATCCCAACAGACAAGCATACCTATATTTCCAAGCTCGGTGGGAAACACCTCAAAGCGGTCGCCTGCCCTGACGTGAAGCTCCTCGCCCGCGGGAAGATGAACCTTCTTATGCACACCGATCACCTCTCCGTCCTTGCCGAAAAGGACCGCGCAGTTGTACGGCGAGCCGTCAATCGTCAGAAGGAGTCCCGCAACGATATACATACTATGCTTCCTTGAGGCCTCGGAAAATCTCCTCGCTGCCTCACCATCAAGACCGTCGTAAAGGTCCGTGTAGTTATATCTCGTATCACCAAGCACAGTGATGGCGTTTACCGTCTCAGTTGTTACAGCGATGTCCGCGCCTTCCTCTGCCGCCCGATCTATAAGCGAGAAGCACTCCGTGAGCCTCGCCTCAGCACGCGCACGAAGCACGTCAAGCTCCGGCGCCTCGGTGCGGTAGTTATATCCAAAGCTCATTCTCTGTTGAATAACCGATATTTTCATACACACTCCCCCTCCTTTTATATTAACCAAGGCTATTATATCACACACCCCACGGGGTGTCAAGGTAAAATGAACGGTGAATGGTGAAGAACGAAGAATGAAGAAATGCAAACAAAATCCGCCTTCTTTCGAAAACGGATTTCATTTGGCTCGTAGAATAAAATTGCAACTTAATAAAAATGAAAAATTGCAGAGCAAATCAACCTTAATTATTCACTATTCATCAAAACGCCGGGCGCGTCTGTCCCCAATGTACCGCGCAGAATCCGGTGCCGCTGATATTGCCTGAGCAAGATTCCCAACCGGATTCCCACCCCTCGGGCAGAGCATCCGCCTCGCAGTAAATCGTCAGCTGAGTGCATTCGGTAAACGCCCACAGCTGTATCCTTGCAACGCTTTCGGGAATAAATACGTACTCAAGCGCCGTGCAATTCTCAAACGCCCCTCTTCCGATGCTTTCAAGCCCCTCGTTAAATTCAAGAGACTGTAGCTTCTTGCATCCGGCGAAGGCGTTTTCACCTATACTTACAAGACCTGATCCAAAGTCAATACCGACGAGTTCTGAGCAGAAAAGGAATGCATTACCGGAAATCACCTCAACGCTGTCAGGAATAACCAGACTCACAAGCTTTTGGCAAGCCTTAAAGGCTCCCTCTCCGATAACCTTTACTCCATCGCCGAGCGCAAGACTTGCAGCCTCGCGGCGATAGCTGAACGCGTAGTTACCGATATATTCAACGCTATCAGGAATCACTATATCGGTAAGCGCCTGACATGACGTGAACGCCGAGGAGGCAATCACCACAGTGTCCTCGTGTATCTCGGTTGAGGTTATTGACTCATCGATGGCGCAAAGCAATATGCGATACGGATTCTCTGCCGTGCCGATATATTCGCATCCGCCGTACTTGGCTAAGGGCAAGGAAGAGCACCATTCGAAGGCGTTGCCTGCGCAGCTCGTTACCGTGTCAGGGATGCTTACCGACGTCAAGCCGCAATTACCAAAAGCAACTCCGCCGATAGTCGTCACGCCCTCGGGAATCTCAATAGAAGTAAGCTGATAGCAATACTGAAAGGCTCCTGCGCCTATCTCGGTAACTCCCCGGCCTATCTGCACGCTCTTAAGGCTCTGGCAGTTTTTAAAGGCGTAGGTAGGAATAACCTCGAGTCCGTCGGGAATGATAATCTCGGTCAGAGAATTACAGGAGCTGAACGCTTCCTGCTCAAGACCGATAAGCCCCGCAGGAAGAACGATTTCACGAAGAGCCCTGCATCCGCTGAACGCTTGCTCTCCAATGTACGTGACCGAATCGGGAATTACTACCGTCTCAAGATTACTGCATCCGCGGAATGTCATCATTTCTATTTTTGTGAGCCCCTCGGGGAGAATCAGCGAGGTGAGACTCTTACAAGAGGCAAATGCAAAATCACCGATTTCGGTTACACCACCGGGAATATTGATCTCGGCTAATTTACTACATTCGTCAAAGGCCTGGCTTCCAATACCCGTAACACCCTCGGGAAGCACTATCGACTCAAGGCTCTTGCACCCATCAAAGGCGAATGCGCCAATATAGGTTACGCTGTCCGGAATCGTAACCGAGACCAAGCTTCTGCACTCGTTGAACAAGCTTGCGCTTATCACGCTGATTCTTCCGCGTATGCAGACCTTCTCAAGCTGCTCACTATAGGAAAATGCCCCTGCTGCAATCTCGGTTACACTCTCGGGAATAATTATACTCTTTACTAAGTATCCGTTTGTGGAAAAAGTGCCGAAGGCTCCGTAGCGTATACCTCTTACGGGCAATCCGTTGTATTCAGAGGCGATGACAACGTGCGGGTCCGTGCCGGTATAACCGGTAACCTCGACGTAGCTGCCGTCGGACGACTTTGCATATAATAGCCCTTCAGTCGGAGGAAGCGGATTTCCGCATACGGCGCAAAGGCCGGTATCCGTGCTCGTATGAGGAAGGGCGGCAACGCTTCTCTCCTCTATTGCTCCACATGAGCAGACTCTTTTTTCCAATCCTTCACGAGAGCACGTAGCCTCAGCCGCCACTTCCCATTCTCCAAAGGCGTGCGGAAGCTTTGTTATTGTAGCGAGCTCAATCTCCCCGCACTCACACGTTCTTTCCCCCATTCCATCCTCTGTGCAGGTGGCTTCCTTTGTCACCACCCATTCGCCATATTCGTGCGAATGAGCGCACGACGTCAAAGTAAATATCATCAATACTGCTATAATAAACAAAATCAAGCTTAGCCTCTTCATCGCCTTCTCCTTTAGTGTTTTTACCTAAATTATACTACAAGTATAAGGGCGTGTCAAGTTTTTCGTGACATTTCAGCTACTTTAACCTTCCCCTTTGGGTAGCGAAGCGAAACCGAGGTTATTGTCTGAGAGTCCGGTGGGCTCTCAGACCCCGAGGTGCCCGAGCCCGCAGGTAAGACTTGTGAACCTTCCCCTTTGGGGAAGGGGGACCATTTATGGTGGATGAGGTTTCTATAAGTTAGATATCGCAACCTCATCCGTCACTCGCATAGCTCATGCCACCTTCCCCAAGGGGGGAAGGTCAAGGAAATCGTTCTCAATCAAAGTTTATCCAACATCGGTTAATACGCGATTATCACGTGGTTTTCGTTATGTAAAAAGAGCACCGCTCTCGCAGTGCTCTCTAGGGTAGATTGTATTTAGTTCGTTTCATTCGAAGCGACGATCGAGCTCGCCACACATTCGCCGGTTATATTGCCTCCCGCGACGATGTTGCCGTTTTCCCATTTTGAAACCGCCTGATTTGAAATTCCGAGAATATCCCCAATCTCGGCCTGAGTTCATCCCTTCTCCCTTCTTAATCTTGCGATGTTTTCAGCTAAAGACATATAAGCCTCCGAATAATAGATTCAAAATCGATTTTGTACCTTCATTATACGACAGAATCATGGAGAAGTAAAGCAATCATTTTGAGATTTAATTCTCAGTTTGGTTGGAAGAAGCACATTACTTATCTTGAGCAATAAATCTCTCTATACTGCCGTTTTTTCTCTTATAAACGTATTCGTCCTCGCCGCAGCCTTGTAATACTATCTCATCATCGGAATACCGTTTGACGCACCACATAAGTCCCTTACTGGTTACCAGGCATTTTCCAAGCTCGCATTGCTCGGTGGGAATGTTTATCTCTCCTGCTTCGTAAGAGAAATTGCAAGCGAATCCACACCAAGGCTCACTGTTGTCCTTGGAGCCTCTTATTCTGAAAAACTGCCCACCGCCAAACACGCCGAGATCGAAAACAATATTGTATGATGCTCCGCAATAGATATTGTTATCCTTCGTATTTACAGAAAAGATGTACTCGGTTTTACCCGTGCATAAGAAAAACTCAAATTCATCATGTGTTGCGCGGTATCTGTCAGCCATTCTCCATAACGTCAAGCACTTCGGTATGCCTGCCTCCTTAACCGTAGGCAAGGACGCACCGCTGTGATCAACCATAAAGGTTTCGAGACGGCGCATAGATTTTTTTGCGTTGAGATCATAAGCCTCACCGAGCTTTGGCGCCATTATTTCACTGTTAGAAACTGCAATATGCTGATCGTCACCTTCATAATAATACGCGTATTCCAGTTTGTCTTCGAGTTGATTTCTCTCACAGATTGCCACAAGACATTTCTTGTTCTCGTAGCCTTTGTAAAGCTTTGCTCCTAAAATATTTTTGTCGAAAGAGCAATAGATTATCATCGCGAACCTCTCGGTCTCGACAATCTCAGAGTTCACTCCTCTCCATACCCCGCAAGTAAAATGCTCTACATCGGCATCAAAGGTCGTTATTCCATTCCTTAATAATGAATCTGTAGTTACAGAGAACACCTTGCTGATAAGAACGATCTTTGCAATATCCGGATAGGTCTGATCAAGCTCCCACCGTGAAACGCTTTGGCGTGTTGTACCAAGCTTTTGTGCGAATTCCTCCTGCGAAAGTGAATGCTCTGTTCTGATTTGCTGAATCCTCTGTCCGAGTGTCATAAATGCCACCTCCTCTTTTACGATAATTATATCACAGAAATGTCGCCATGTCCACCAAACATA
>CAZUQN010000025.1:0-21715 GCA_964622425.1 uncultured Ruminococcus sp. | reverse complement strand
GGTTGTTTTTATTGGCTTATCGACTCTTTTTCGATTACGCCTAAATGAATCAGCCCCATGATGTATTTTCGGTTATTGCTTATCAGAGGTCGCGAGGAAGAGTTACGGTAAAGGTAACGAGTCCGTCCGAATAGCCTACTTCGATCGTTCCCTTATGAAGCTCTACTATCTTATTTACGATAGCGAGACCAATGCCGTTGCCCTCGGAGGCGTGCGACTTATCTACCTGATAGAACTTCTTAAAGAGGCTCTCCTTCGCCTCACTCGGAATCTCATCTGCGGTATTGGCAACGGTGATGCCGTAGCTTGTCTTGCTCTCCGTCACGGATATAGCGAGAGTGCCGCCCTTCGGCGAGAACTTTATAGCGTTGTCGATAAGGTTTATCCAAACCTCCTTGAGAAGCTCCTCGTTGGCATTGATCATATGCTCGTCAAAGTCAAGGCTTAGCTCAAGCTCCTTCCTCTCCCACTTATTCTCAAACAGAAGGACCGATGAGCGGATCTGCTCGGAGAGATTAAACTCGGTGACACCCGTAAGTATGGATTGGCTCTCAACCTTTGTAAGGTTGAGTATATTCGTCGCCATGGTAGCGAGGCGGCGGGACTCGTCCTCTATCGCGCTGAGATATCGGCGTCTGTCCTCGTCGGAAACGTCACTCTGGTTGAGGAGCCTCGCAAGTCCCGCGATGGATACGATAGGCGTCTTGAACTCGTGAGAGAAGTTGTTGATAAAGTCACTGCGGAGCATTTCGGTCTTCTCGAGTTCCTCGGCAAGCTTGTTTACGCTCTGCTCTATCTCCTTTATCAGCTTGTGCTCGGAGAGTGTGCCTCGGAATCTCAGTCGCGCCTTGAAATTGCCTGAGGCAAGCGCGTTCATATGCCTTACAAAGCGGTTCATCGGCTTCAGTGGTATCTGCGCCAAGAGCAGCGAAAAGGTCGCGCCGAAGAAGATACTGAAGCCTATCATAAGAAGAAGAACCTGTCCGAGAGAAATCTCGTCGTTAAGGCCGGAAATTGCATCTATCTCTGAGAAAAGATAAACCAGAACCGTAGCAAAGGCTATTGCGGCAAGAAGCACCACGAAGATGAGAACCGCAAAAATAAGAGTCAGCGAGAACTGAGATTTACTCTTTTCTCTGTCTATTTTTATCTTATCTATTCTTATCTTTTTCATATCCTTTTCACCGCCTTGTAGCCAAGCCCTCTGACAGATTCTATCGAGAACTCGGGATAACCGTCAAAGCGTTTACGGAGTCTTGCGATATGCACGGTAACAGTCTCCCATCCCGTGTCGCTCTCCGCACCCCATATCTCATCCATAAGCTGAATTCGGGTAAAGATCTTACCGGGATAGGAAAGGAGCTTATAGAGAAGCTGAAACTCCTTCTGCGGAAGCTCCTGCACCTCATCGCCTCGCGTTACGGTGAGAGAATCGTAGTCGAGAGTTACGTCACCTATTACGATCTTCTTCTCGCTTGCTATCTTGGCGCGTCTTAAGAGCGCCTTGATGCGGTAGAGCATCTCCTCATCGTCGATAGGCTTTGTTATGTAATCATCGGTGCCGACTAGGAAGCCCTTGTGCTTATCCTTTGGAAGCTGCTTTGCCGAGACCATAAGTATGGGGACGTTATTCCCTGCCTCGCGCAAGGACTCGGTCAGCTCGTAGCCGTCCATCTTCGGCATCATAATATCAAGCACGACGAGGTCTATGTGCTCTCTGTCAAATATCTCAAGAGCCTCGAGTCCGTTTTTTGCGACTGAGACGGTGTACTTCGCGTTTTCAAGCACCGCGCGCAAAAACATCCTCGTATTTTTGTCATCATCTACAACGAGTATGTGGAACATTTTGCTCCTCCTGTGTATATCTGTTGTTACTATTTTAACACCTTATCCCGAAGAAGTCAAGGAAAATGCGAAATGCGAAGCGCGAAATGTCGCCGTACCATTTCTTGCCGACAATGAGCCTTTAGCGTTGACTTTGGACAATAGATGTGGTAGAATTGACGTAGAAAGGCGGTATTTATATGAAATACGTGATCGTTACGGGTGCTTACGGCGGCATGGGCTATGCGGCTGCACGCGCCTTCAGGGATAAAGGATACTACGTTTTCGCGCTGGACAGACGAGTGGGAGAGTCTGAAGACGGTGTGATGCCAATAGAGGTTGATCTGACAAACTTAGATGAAATAGAGGCGGCTTACGCCAAGGTGCGAGAGGTAACCGACAAGGTGTATGCGATAGCGCACTTTGCGGGAATGTATAACCTCGATTCACTCGTGGAAATGTCGGAAAATGATTTCACACGAATTTTCGACGTGAACGTTTTCTCGGTGTACAGAGTGAATAAGACCTTCCTCCCCTTGCTCGACGAGGGTAGCAGAATACTCATAACGACGAGCGAGCTTGCGCCCCTTGATCCACTCCCCTTTACAGGCATTTACGCCGTGACGAAGGCGGCGCTTGACAAATACGCCTACTCGCTGAGAATGGAGCTGCAGCTACTCGGTATTTCGGTCAGCGTGCTGAGGCCCGGAGCTGTGGACACGGGAATGCTCGGAGTATCCACCGCCGCGCTCGACCGCTTCTGTGATGAGACTAAACTCTACTCCTGCAATGCGGAGCGCTTCAAGAAAATTGTTGACGGAGTCGAGGCAAGAAACGTAAAGCCCGAAAAGGTCGGTAAGCTTGCGCTGAAGATTCTCGATGCAAAAAGGCCGAGGCAGGTATATAAGATAAACAGAAATCCCCTGCTTCTACTCCTTAACGTACTCCCGAAAAGACTTGCGACTTATATTATCAAGCTGATTTTGAAGTGAAAGATAGGGACAGAGACATCGGTATTATAGCCGAGCTCTGCCCCTTTTTTATATTGTTTGATACAGTTATCTTATTATAGAATACTGACTGTTATATATCTCGGAATAGAGGCCGCCTGATGCGAGGAGCTCTCTGTGTGTGCCCTTCTCCACAACGTCACCGTTATTGACGACGAGTATGACGTCCGCATTCTCTACGGTCGAGAGACGGTGGGCAATAACAAAGGTCGTCCTGCCCTTCATAAGCTCGTCCATAGTTTCTTGAATAATGAGCTCGGTGCGGGTATCGACGTTGCTGGTAGCCTCGTCAAGTATGAGTATAGGCCTATCCGAAAGATAAGCGCGGGCGATGGTGAGAAGCTGCTTCTGACCGCCCGAGATATTGGTGCTTTCCTCGTTGATCCTTGTGTTATACCCCTCGGGTAAGGAGTCGATCCAGAAGTCGATATGAGCGCGGCGCGCCGCTTCCCTTACCTCCTCCTCTGTTGCCGACGGATTGCCATAGGCGATGTTATCGTATACCGTACCTGAGAAGAGGACTGTATCCTGAAGCACCATTGAGAACATCTCTCTGACACCCGAGCGGTTCATCTCTTGTATACATTCTCCGTCAACGGATATAGTACCCGAGTCGGGATCGTAAAAACGCATCAAAAGGTTAACTATTGTTGTCTTTCCGCCACCGGTAGGGCCTACTATCGCAATTTTCTGTCCCGGAAGAACATCTATGTTTAGGCTCTTTATAAGCGGCTTATCCTCTGTGTAGGAGAAGGCAACGTCCTTGAATGTAACTGCGCCAAGACACGGCTCAACAAGCTCTTTTCGCTCGGGCTCTTTCATCTCTTCGGAGTCGAGGAATTCATACACTCTGCGCGCGGAGGCTATGGTGGACTGCATCATAGACATACCGCCCGAAATGGACTCAAGAGGTCCTGAGAAAAGCTGAGTGTAAAGAATGAACGCCATAAGCTCGCCAACGCGCAGAGTACCGCGGATAACGAGAATACCGCCAACGATACATATAGCTATATAGGCAAGATTGTTGACTATTGCTACGATGGGCTGGACTATGCCGGAGGTGAGATAGCCGCGCTCGGATTTTACTCTGTAATCCTCGGAGAGCTTCTCATATACGTCCTGTCTGTGACGCTCGAGATTATATACCTTAACGGTGTCAAAGCCGGTGAGATTCTCCTCTGTCGCGGAGTATATCTTTCCCGCTGCCTCGCGGCTTAGGTCAAAGTACTTCTCACTCCTTGCGGCAAGCTTTGCGGAAAGGAATATAGACGCGGGAACAAAGAGGATAATGACCGATGCCATTATGGGATCAGAGATAAAGATGAGCACCGTGATAACGATGAGCTTGAGCACGCCGTTTATAATAATATTGAAGATATCGTGCACCGAACCGCCCATAATAGAGACGTCGTTGGTCATACGGGAGATTATCTCGCCGTTTGGTGTTGTGTCGACCTTCTTGATAGGTATCTTCGATATCTTAGCGCTCATATCCACTCTTATTCGGCAGGTGTAATGTCGCGAGACGGTGTTGTTCATTATGATCATCGTAATCATACTGAGTATTCCCGAGGCAAGGTATGAGACGATGAGAATGATGGATATCTTAGCGGTGCGTGATAGGTCCATCGGTGTGCCGAGAGTGACGTAATCGTATATTCCGTCGGTGAGGGTGCCTATGAGCTCGGGGGCAAGCATAGAGAGGATTATGGACAAAAGGCTGATTATAGCCGCTAGGATCAATGAGGGCAAAATCGGTCTTGTATCCTTGATTATCCTACCTATAACCCTTAGTGACGAGGTGAACTCTTCCCTTTTCTTTTTGCTCTTATCAAGCTTCAAGGTTATCACCTCCCAACACACGCTTCCCAAGCTGAGACACACAGATCTCACGGTAGATATCTGACGAGCGGAGAAGATCCTCGTGAGTTCCAACAGCGCTTATCCTGCCTCTGTCCATAACGTAAATTCTGTCTGCAGCAAGGGCTGTAGATACTCTCTGAGTTACAAGTATCTTGGTCCTGCCGCAAAGCCTTGCAAAAAGCTTTTGCTGTATCTTTCTTTCGGTGAGATAATCGAGCGCTGAGAAGCTGTCGTCGAAGATATAGATCGGCGCTTCTCTTATGACGGTTCTCGCCATATTTATCCTCTGCTTCTGTCCTCCACTGACGTTTTGTCCAAGTCCTACGAGCATAAAGTCGAGGCCTTCCTCCTTGGATGAAACAAACTCCTCAAGCTCGACGTCCGAGACAGCGGCGGCGATTTCCTCATCGGTGGCATCTGCTCTGCCCATAGTGATATTATCGCGGACAGTCCCCTCGAAGATCATCGCCTTTTGCAGTGAGACAGAGTACGCAAGGCGTATTTCTCCCTTAGAAAGACTATTATAGTTTACATTATTAATCAAAATCTCGCCGTTTTTATAAGGATACATCGCGAGAAGCACCTTGACGAGTGTGCTCTTTCCCGAGCCCGTACCGCCAATTACGGCTACCGTCTCGCCCTTATCGGCATAGAAGCTGACGCCCGACAGAGCGTCCGTCTGAGCATCGGGATATGAGAAGTAGATATCCTTCATCTCTACCCTTGCGCCCTCACGAAGCGGAAAGCGCGGCTCGGTATGATCGTCTGCTCCGTCATCGCATACGGGCATATCAAAGACCTCGGAAATTCTGGATACAGAGACTCTCAGATGAGGTATCCAAGCTATCGTCCAGGAGAGGTTAATGACCGCGTTGGCGATAAGCGTGACGTATTGCATAACGGCGATTATATCACCTGCCTCGGTGATTACACCGCTCGTCACCTTCGACGTGCCGACGAGAAGTATAGCTACCGTCGAGAGGTTAAGAAGAAGCATCGCGACGGGTGTAATGTAGCCTGAGCGGACGTTGGCTTTTATCATATATTTTGCCATTTCCTCGGTCGCGTGCTTAGCTCTTGCGTGCTCCTTATCCTCGTTGTTGAAGGCGCGGATAACACGTATACCTATAAGCCTTTCTCTTACTATTCGGTTTTGCTCGTCGACGTATTTGTCGCTGACGTCCCACATCTCGCGGAGCGGCTTTACGATAAAAATAACGAACGCGAGAATAAGCGGTATGCACAAAAGGAAGATAAGTGAGAGAGTCACGTCGGCAAGGAGAGCGAGCGCCGTTCCACCGATAAGCATCATAGGTACGGTGACTATTGTGTAAACGAGCTGACTCGCCGCGCCCTCGACGTTGAAGATATCGTCGGTCGAGCGTGTGAGGAGTCCTGACGAGCCTATCCTCGAATACTGCTCGAAGGACAAGGAGTTGATCTTTTTAAAGGTCGATCGGCAGAGCGATGAGGAGAACGAGGTTGTCACCCTCGTATTGATCTTGTTTGATACCAGAGCCGACACGAGCGAAAGCGTGGCGAGGAGAAGCATAATGAGCGAGGAGCTCACTACCCTGCCTATATCGGAGTGGGCAATGCCCTTATCAACAACGTCACTCATAACGTACGGCATAAGGAGCTCGGTGACGGTCGCCAGCGTATGCATAAGCATAACCACACCGAGGCTCTTATAATGGGGTTTAAGATGTTCTAAAATCGTTTTCATTTTTCTAATTTATAAAATTCTTGTTGCGTGTGGATGCTCCGGACACTCGGTGTGAGGGCCTAGCCGGTGGAAACCAAAATCCAATACGTCTTAAGTTGACATCGGCAAAAAAAGCGCAAAAACGCCTCGGCCGTACGTAGCCGAGGCGTTTTTCATATAGGCAAGCAAAAGAGTGCTCACCCCTCTATACAAAAACAAGTCCGGAGGCGTGTACGAAAATATATACAGATTTTGTGTTGATACGGTTGTAAGTCTTGTTATTCATTTTTCGGCCTCCTTTCTTTCATATTTTTGAGTCTATTGTATCACTTAGAATCGGGATTGTCAAGTGGTAATGTCAAAAATCTTCTCTCTTCTTTGTGCATTTTCACGATTTATTAATTATATTAATAAAAAACGTATTGCAATGTGAAAAAATGTGTGTTAGAATATTTTTAGCAAATACAAGGAGTTACATATGAAGGATATTTCATCAGTCGAGAGGTCCAAGGACGTTGTATACGGTCTCGGTGTGAACAGAGAGAGCGTATATTACTCTGCTCTGTTTGGCGCGGCGTCAATCACCGCTCTTGTTCTTCTCATTATTTCCTACGCGCAGAAAAACACGGCGCTTAAGATCTATGCGTGGATCCTTTTGCCGATTTTCTTGGTCTGTACCGTTATCGCGGCAAGATACTCATTCGCAAGTAAGAATAAGATCTACGCGCAGTGCGGCGTTCTCGTCATCAAGAGCTTCTTTATCACGAGAAAATTCGAGATCGCATCGATCGAAAAGATCTCTGCGGCAACCAACAACAAAAGCGGTGTCACCACCGTCAACGTCTTTTATGACAAGAAGACCTACAACTACAAATTAAAATCAATGACAAAAGAGGAGATCGCGCACTTAAGACGCGTAACCTCCAAGTATTAAAGGAGAAAACTAAAATGGCAAAGTCAAGACTTATCGGCGATTATCCCGTAATCGGTATTCGCCCCACTATCGACGGCAGACGCGGACCTCTCAAGGTGCGTGAGAGCCTTGAAAATCAGACTATGAATATGGCCAAGGCGGCAGCAGAGCTTATCACAAAGAACCTCTGCTACTCTAACGGTGAGCCCGTCAAGGTCGTTATCTCCGACACTACGATAGGCAGAGTCGCTGAGGCGGCTGCCTGCGCCGATCAGTTCAAGAAGGCGGGCGTTGACATCACGCTCACAGTTACTCCCTGCTGGTGCTACGGCTCGGAGACTATGGATATGGACCCGAATACAGTTAAGGCTGTATGGGGCTTCAACGGCACAGAGCGTCCCGGCGCGGTATACCTTGCGGCAGTTCTCGCTTCTCACACTCAGAAGGGTCTCCCCGCTTTCGGCATCTACGGTCACGAGGTGCAGGATATGGACGATACCTCTATCCCCGATGACGTTGCCGAGAAGATCCTCCGCTTTGCCAGAGCGGCAGTTGCGGTCAAGACTATGAGGGGCAAGTCCTACCTCCAGATCGGCTCGATCTGTATGGGTATCGCGGGCTCTATCGTTGACGTAGACTTCTTCGAGGAATATCTCGGAATGAGAGTTGAGAGCGTTGACGAGGTTGAGATCATCAGACGAATGACAGAGGGCATCTATGATGCCAAGGAATACGAGAAGGCGCTCGCTTGGGTAAAGGAAAAGTGCAATCCTGACTTTGACAAGAACCCGAAGGAGCTCCAGAGAAGCGACGAGCAGAAGGCAAAGGACTGGGAGTTCACCGCAAAGATGGCCTGCATCATCAAGGACCTTATGAACGGTAACAAGAATCTGCCCGTAGGATGCGAGGAGGAGATGGTCGGTCACAACGCCATCGCCGCAGGCTTCCAGGGACAGAGACAGTGGACCGACTTCTACCCCAACTGCGACTTCCCCGAGAGTATTCTCAACTCCACCTTTGACTGGAACGGCGCAAGAGAGCCCTACGTCCTCGCTACCGAGAACGACACTCTCAACGGCGTATGTATGCTCTTCGGTAAGCTCTTAACAAACAGAGCTCAGATATTCGCGGACGTAAGAACCTACTGGTCGGGCGACGCTGTTAAGCGCGTAACCGGCTATAACCTTGAGGGTAAGGCTCGTGAGGCTGACGGCTTCATCCACCTTATCAACTCGGGTGCTGCTTGCGTTGACGCCTCGGGCGAGGCAAAGGGCGAATGTGGCGAGCCCATCATGAAGAAGTGGTGGGAGATGACCGACAAGGATATCGACGCTTGTATGTCCGCGACCACCTGGCCCTATGCAGACCTCGGCTACTTCCGCGGCGGCGGCTATTCCTCAAGATTCGTAACCAAGGCAGAGATGCCCGTTACTATGCTTCGTCTTAATATGGTAAAGGGACTTGGCCCCGTTATGCAGATCGCAGAGGGCTGGACGGTTTGTCTTCCCGACGAGGTAACCCATAAGCTCTGGGCAAGAACTGACTATACCTGGCCCTGCACTTGGTTCGCACCGAGAATCACCGGCAAGGGCGCATTCAAGAGCGCTTACGACGTTATGAACAACTGGGGCGCTAACCACGGAGCTATCTCCTACGGTCATATCGGAGCTGACGTTATCACGCTCTGCTCTATGCTCAGAATCCCCGTTTGTATGCACAACGTTGACGAGGAAAAGATCTACCGTCCTTCCTCTTGGGGTGCATTCGGAATGGACAAGGAAGGCCAGGACTACAGAGCTTGCTCGGCATACGGTCCGCTTTACAAAACCACAAAGTGATTTTGTGATGAATGATGAATAGTGAATAATTAAGGAGGCTTTTCTCCCAAGGTCAAAAAGTATTTTAACGGTATTAACTAATTCGTTTGCTATTCTTATATTAAAAGCGCTTATAACCGACATTCTGCGGTTATAAGCGCTTTTTGTTATGTTTTATTTACATTTTTGCCTTTTGTAGCTTTAAGAGTATATGTAGCACCCCAACTTTTCAGTACTTCGACGGATGAAAATCCCGCGTTGAGAAGGGCTTCTGTCTCGTGTGCGACAGTCAAGGGTGTATCGTAATGGTAGAAGCCGTTATCGGTAATTCCCTGCTCCTTTTTGAGTGCGGCGAGGCTTTGGCGGTGAAACATTTCTTCCTCATCGCTAAGGGCGAAATAGTCTGTCAGGATAAAGCAACCGTTATCCTTTAAGGCGTCATGGAGCTTTTTGTAAAGGGCGGTCTTCTCCTCTTTTGTGAAATGGTGTAAGCTCTCGACCGAAACGGCGGCATCATAGATAGCTTCGCCGAGAGGCAGGTCAAAATACGAGCCTAAGATCAGCTCGATATCCCTGTTGTGAAGCTTCTCGCCAAGGCGGGATAGCATTGCCTCACATAAGTCGATACCTACTACTTTTGCAGTGGGGTTAAGCTCAAAATAAAACTCAAGCTCAAGACCCGTGCCGCATCCGAGATCAAGCACACGACACCCCGATGCACTCGGCAGGCAGGAGGCTGTGTACGGGTAAAACTCGTCGGCCGACTCTATATCCTTAAGCATATGCTCGTCATAGCCGTCTATTCTGTTTTCAAAAAAGTCACTCATTCCTTCGAGCATATCTATCCTCACTATACACGTTTTATTAAATTGTATCATAAAGCAACCGTTTTTTTCAACGTGTTTGTATAAAAAATTCCAAAGTCGCATAAGTTCAATATAAAATCATTGACAATGCCCGATACATATGATAAAATTATGCCATCGACAAATATATTATAAGGAGTAGGAAAATGAGAGAATACGGCCTTTTGAAAAAGAATGACCCCGAGATCTACGCGGCAGTTATGAATGAGACGGCAAGACAAAGGAATAAGATCGAGCTTATCGCCTCGGAGAACTTTGTATCCGAGACGGTGATGGAGGCTAACGGCACTACCCTCACCAACAAGTATGCAGAGGGCTATCCCTCGAAGAGATACTACGGCGGATGCGAGCACGTTGACGTTGTGGAGACTATCGCGATCGAGAGAGCGAAGAAGCTCTTTGGCGCGGGCTACGCTAACGTACAGCCCCACTCGGGCGCTCAGGCTAATATGGCAGTATTCTTTGCCCTTCTCCAGCCCGGTGACACAGTGCTCTCTATGAGTCTTGCTCACGGCGGACACCTCTCTCACGGCTCTCCCGTAAATATGTCGGGCAAATACTGGAACATCGTGCCCTACGGCGTAAGTGAGGACACCGAGACAATAGATTACGATGAGGTGAGACGCCTTGCGCTTGAATGCAAACCTAAGCTCATTCTCGCAGGCGCGTCGGCTTATCCGAGAATTATCGACTTTGAGAAATTCTCCGAGATAGCAAAGGAGGTCGGCGCATATCTGCTCGTTGATATGGCGCACATTGCGGGCCTTGTTGCGGCAGGCAAGCACCCCTCTCCCATTCCCTATGCTGACGTTACTACAACCACAACCCACAAAACCTTGAGAGGTCCCCGCGGCGGTCTTATCCTCACTAATGACGAGGATATCGCAAAGGCTATCAACAAGGCTATCTTCCCCGGTATTCAGGGCGGTCCTCTTATGCACACCATCACCGCTAAGGCAGTCTGCTTCGGTGAGGCTCTTAAGCCCGAGTTCACCGAGTATGCACAGCGCGTTATCGATAACACCGCGGCGCTTGCAGATGAGCTTATCAAGGAAGGCTTCCGCCTCGTGTCGGGCGGCACGGACAATCACCTCCTGCTCGTCGACCTCACGGGAATGAAGGTCGATACCGGTAAGGAGGCAGAGCATCTGCTCGACGAGGTTGGCATCACCTGCAACAAGAACTCTATCCCGAATGACAAGCAGAAGCCGTCTGTCACAAGCGGTCTGCGTCTCGGCTCTGCGGCGGTGACCTCCCGCGGATTTAACACAGAGGATATGCGCGAGGTGGCTAAGCTTATTTCCCTGACACTCAAGGACTTTGACAACAATGAAAATGAGGTAAAAACGAGAGTAAAGGAGCTTCTTCTGAAGTACCCTCTCTACGAATAAGAAATGAAACGCGATACAGAAAAAATGTATGCGACGATGAGCCCATGGAGACTCTTCTTCATCGTCGCTATGCCCGGTATGATAAGTATGTTCGCTATGTCGATATACAGTATTGTCGAAGGCATTTTCATAGGGCAGAAGCTCGGAGAGGGAGCGTTTGCGGCAGTCAATATAGCGATGCCCCTCGTTATGATAAATTTTGCTCTTGCCGACCTGATAGGAGTTGGCGCGTCGGTGCCTATTTCCATCGCTCTCGGTAAGAAGGAGCACGAGGAGGCTAATAACGTATTCTCCTGCTCGGTGCTAATGATCTTTATTGCCTCGCTCGTTATGGGCACGGCAATGTTTGCCGCCGCCAGACCTCTGTGCCGTATGATGGGCGCTGACGGTACTCTGCTTGAAACCTCGGTCAGATACTTACGTACAGTTGCGTTGTGCAGCCCCTTGTCGACCATCTTTTTCGCGATGGACAATTACCTTAGGATCAGCGGATACGTAAAGACGAGTATGGTGATAAACATCGGCTCGAATATTGCTACTATCGGACTTTTGACGCTCTTCCTCCTAGTCTTCGAGATGGACGTTGTCGGCTCTGCACTTGCTACATCTATCTCGATGTGTATGTGCTCGTTTGTGGCAATGACACCGTTTTTACGCGGTAAAACACTACTTAAGTTTACAAAACCTCGCTTTAATAAGGCTATGTTCAAGGAGATCGCAGCGTGCGGCTCTCCCGTATTCCTTAATAATATAGCTGGACGAATCAGCTCTATCCTGATAAACGTATCCCTTATGGCTCTCGGCGCTAAGGAGTTCGGAGAGAATGGCGGAACGACCGCTGTCGCGGTATACGCGGTGCTCATGTATGCGAGCGATTTCTGCTGGCCACTTCTCTACGGAGTCAGCGATTCCCTCTCCCCTGCCATCGGCTATAACTGGGGCGCGGCAAACTACGACAGAGTCAAGAAGATCGTCAAGTGCGGATATATCGGAACTGCTGTGATAGGTCTTATTTCGACCTCGCTCCTATTCTTCTTCCCCGCTACTGTGGCGGCAATGTTCGCGAAGGCGGAGGATGCTCTCTTACTAAGTGAAGCCACGCACGCGATAAGGCTCTTCTGCTTTGCCTACCTCTTCAGATGGTTCGTTGTTACGACGCAAGGATTCCTAAGCGCAATAGAAAAGCCCGCCTTAGCAACGGCAATTTCCGTCTCAACAGCTCTGGTCTTCCCCGTTCTTTTCCTCGGCGCTCTATGGAGCTTCGGTCTTGACGGAATCTGGGTCAACTTCGTCGGTGTTAATCTCTGCTCGGCGATCCTCGGAGTTATTCTCTTAACAGTTGTCGGTAAGGAGATAAAGAGGAAAGAAGCTGAAATTAAATAATAAAAAATGCTTATAGCTCCGTTTTGGATCACTATAAGCATTTTTTTAAGAAGGTAGATAGATTATACCTTCAATAACTTTTCAAGCTCCTCGGTAAGCGAAGCCTTCTGAATATGAACCTTCACTTCGTTGGATGCCGCGTTGGTCCTGAGGTGCAAGACAAGGCTTGCGATACCTGCCTTCTTTCTTAAGGGTGTTGTCACGTCCTCCACCGCTACAAGGTCCTTAACCGTAAACACGGTAACCCTTCTTGCAAAGCCGCCGCTGTATACCGTAATTTTGCCGTCGCTTGAGGCAATTCCGTTGATCTTATAAGCCAAGAAACCGTGAAGAAGCTTTACCCCAATTACAAGAGCAATCGCTAAAGCGGCGGAGAGCGCCACGGATAAAACAATAGGAGCGGATACGCTGAAAATCAGCATAATAGCAACTGTCAGCGAAAGTACAAGTCCCGATATAGTACCAAAGATCAATAAGAACCACGATACAAATGGGAAATACGATACCGCGCTCGTCTGTTTTTCATCAGGTGTATAATCCGGCAGTACACGGTCGAGTATCTCGCCTACCTCGTCATACTTGCAGAACGGAACAAGCACACCTATATCCGTATTTTCGTTATCCGAGTCGGCCGTATAACCTATTACCTCAAGATTTATAGACGCAAATCCGAGCAATCTCTGAACTATACCCTGCTGAACCTTGACCGCCTTGATTCTGTCATAGCTGAACGTGTTGGTATGCTTCTCAAGAAGTCCGTACGAAATCTCTATGTTGTTTCCTCGCTTGGTAATGACAAACTTGTAGTATTTTACAAACGAAAAAATTAAGCAACCTATAAGGACAAAGAATGAGCTGAGAAGCATTGCTCCAACCGTAATTAAAGCGGCATACAAGAAATACTGTCCCCAAGTGCCAAGATAATCAAGCTCCAGCATCAGCTTACAAACGCCTATTACAATAATAGCGAGCGCACCGATCAACGCTATAAAGAACGCCATTGACGCAACGTTAATAAGCGTGTAGAGCATTTTCTTTTTCGAAGTGAAGTTATAGAGACTGTCGCTTTCGGAAAGAAGCACGCTTTCTTCGGCAGAGTCGCTCTCGGGACTGCGCGCGCCGTTTTCCTTGAGTGAGTTGAGCTCTGCAACCAAGGAGTCAACGATTGACGACTTCTCAATGATCAGTATCTCGGCTTGATGGGCGGTGTTTGTAGATCCGCTATCCACGGTCAAAACCGCAATGCCGAATATTCTGTGAAATATGCTCTGTCTCTTGTTAATAGCGTGGATCTTCTTGTACTCGAGTACGGAGTGTTTTCTGAAGAGGACACCTTTGTTGCATCTTATTTCCGTCTCGGTCAGCTCATATCCCGAGGTCTTGTAATACATTATCCTGTATGCGGTAAAGCAGGAATAGATCAGGATAAACGCGACTATGAAAATCGGGATATACGGAATGATATTTCTAAGCTCTCCCTCGTCGGTAAATAAAAGCTCCTCAAGAAAGACAAACATTACCACAAAGCTGTAAAAAAGGTCCGTCAACAAAGCGGAATAGATATACCCCTTGTCAAATCTCTTCATTATTCTGCTCCTCAATTCTTGCCTCGAGCTTTTCCTCAAGATCATCGATCATACTGTCTGCCTCATTGGTCGTGAGGGTGGAAAGATCAAAATTCGAGCCTGCGGTAGAGATAGTAACGTCGCTGAGCTTCAAGAGCATCATAATAGGTCCCTGCACTCTGTGAAGATCCTGAATCTGACAGATGGGAATTACCACTCTTTTTCTGAAGATTACGCCCTCTTTCACGACTATACGCTTATCGTCGTAGCCCCACGCGAACATTTTGTAGCGCAAGACGGGCATAACCAAGGTAAGGCAAAGAAGCAGAAAATCGGGTATTCCGACAGCCAATAAGACTGCGAGTCTTACGTTACTCGGCGCTTCAGCCACGTTCAAGATCACGATAGCGCTGATGAAAAATCCAACTAGCGGAAGCGAGGTGATCGCCGCGCGAATGTACCATAGCTTCAGTACGTTTTTGCTTAGTTTTTTAAGTTCCATATATGGTCCTCCTGTGATGTGTGTTTTATTTAAGCCTATTGTATCATAAAGCCTGAATAAAATCAAGCCCTTACCTCATTTCGAAGCAAGGGCTGTTTTTATGCTGTTTTACACTTCTTAATGCTAACACTATGGTTAATAGCTCGAACACCGTGGAAAATCAAACGCATGTTTTTCCATCATACACAAATTATTCAATTAAAATATTTGACTTGAATTCTTCTACATACGTTGCTTCAAGCACAATTAATTCAAGTGTTGATTATTTATTGTTTACGAACAATAGCACTAACAATACGTCTTTTAGAATTGATATTGTTTTAGAAGAAGATAGTGACAGTAACGAAACTGAAATTGGCTCCGTTGCATATGAACTTATTCCACATTCCCATACGTATAGTTATAGATGGTTGTCTGACACACGTCATGAAAGAACTTGTCGCGATTGTGGTGAAGTATCAACAGCAGCACACGTAGTGACACACGGATCTTTCCCAACACCTGAAGGCTATGCAATTTGTTTGCAGTGTCGCGGAAATGTATTTATGGGCGTACTACAAAGTATTCCCGCCGGGTTAGCTCATACCGATAATGGAAGTTATATTTTAACAAACGGTACGATTGTCTTAGTGGAAGAAGATATTGACGCATATATGGCAGGAACTTTGGAATTTTACTACGGCGAAAAAGAATGAAATTAACGCCATTTTTCAGGGTGTCGTTTCGGCGACACCCTTTTTTCGTTTGTTAGAATAATTTCAAATGTGAAATTTGTAAACTTTCTTATAAGAGTATAATAATGAAACTGAAAATATTGACCATTCAACGAAGATATGATACAATAGCAATGAAAATATTAACATGGAGGTGTCATTATGAATAATATTATGCAAAAGCAGTTTTACCCGTTGCACAATGTTTTTAGATGCCGCTTTCAGTGGTGCAGAGGGCAACTAGAAATTGTAATATAACAGCGCATGGGTAGAACTGCTTTGACAGAACTATCTATGCGCTTTTTTCTTGAAAAACAATTTTAGAAAGTGGGATTATATGTATGAGAGCAAACAATTTATTTAGGTTGATCATTTTAATTTTTCTTTTATCAGCCGTTTTCGTATCCGCTGTCGGATGTGAAAATACTCCTTCGGATAAGTTGCCAAGCGGTACAGAATCCGGGGAACAAAATCCATCGCCACCAGATCAGGTTACTCCATCGGATACCGAACTAGCTATGGCAAAAAAATGGGAAGATATAATTGTCAACGCTGATGCTGATATAAGAAGTCTAGACATAAAAAGTTATACTATACAGCCGGCATATAGTAGTATTACCACAAAAGTTCAAGTGCTTACAATAGAAGAATCGAATTTTATAGAAGAATTTCTTAATATAGTACGAGAAATTGATGTTTCTTTCGAGGATTTTGAATTTGATGAAAATGGGATAACCGAATTTTATTCTTCGCATATAGGTAAACAAGTAATAGAGATAATGTTAAAAAATTCCAACGGAACAGATATCTTTGGGTTATGTCTATACGAAAATGGTGATATAGACATTATCGAAGCACGAGAAGTCACTGAAACTAAAAAGACGTACAGACATATTTATCGGGTATATTTTGAGGATTCGAATACTGATGTTTTTGCTGCAATTGCAAGTTTTTACAAAAACAGTTTAACGGAATGAAGAAGAGGAGAGCTTTATGAAAAAGATAGTTGGCATTATTGTTTGTTTAAGTTTGATGTTATCAATTCTTATAGTACCTACATATGCAGTTGATGATTCTGCTGACGATTCCATACTTGTTTACATTAATGGGCCTATACTTGAAAGTGGTGAGTTGTCTGAGTTTGTTGAGGGCGCAGAGTTTGTCCTCTCATATACATTCATTTATTATGAGAATGGAACTTATGTTTACGAAACTGAATCTATAACATCGGTTATGGAGTATATAGATATTCCTCTTAGCAATGTTGGAGTAGAAGCCTATCATAAGCTTGATAACTTTAGTTATAAAGCGACAAACGCTTTAGATCAAGCTATGAATTCGGCATTTTCTTTAGCTAGCCATTTAAGATCAGCCGATATAACCTATAATTGTCATTCGTATGCTTGGTACAGTTTGGATCCCGGAAATGAATATTGGATTGATTTCCCTGATCTGTTTTATCAAACAGGTATTCGTTATTATGAAGTAACTACGCCTCAAGTTGGAGATATAATATGCTATTATAATGATGCTGGATTAAATTTGCACTCAGGTATTGTAACAGCTATTAATCAGCAATCTTCTAATGATATGTGTGGAAATTCTAACACCGTACAAGTAACATCAAAATGGGGAATGTATGGGTTATATAGTCATAATGGATATCAGTGCCCTTACACATTGTATTATGATGACGATCCTGACTATACAGCAACTAGTGTAAAATATTTCAGAGAACACAATCACAGTATGAATTACGTGAATGTAACTACATATTATCAGCATAGAGCGACATGTAGAACTTGTGGTCACTCATATTTGGAACCGCATAACTGGCAAACCACAAATAATATTTTCTTTAGTTGTAGCGACTGCCTTGTTATAACAGATGGTCCGATTATGTTGGCAAACGTTCCAGACGATCTTGTATCTAGTCTCAATACCGCAGTTGGAACTGGTGACGGCGCGATAGCTTACGATAATAATACCATCCTGTGCCGAGTTGATGGCGAGTATTATCTTGTCAAAGGTGTTTCAGTTGAGCAGGCAGTTACATTTGTGGTTAATAATACACTTGTTACTGAATAAGACCGGAATTTGCAACAATACTCGTGTTAAGTGAATGTTTTTTTGAGTGCCGCTTCGGCGGCACTCTTTTTTTATATACAGTTAGACAATAATGATAATCCGTTATTGGCAACGGGACTTTTTTATGCTATAATAAATAAAAATATTCCTACGGAGGAAAATAATGCATACAACAAAAGAAAAGAAAATGAGGAATTCTGCTATCGGCAGACAGAAAGCAAAGGCTAGGAGTACGCCGAAAAATGCTTTAACCGAATTAAGCACCATCTCTGTGTTCGCAATTTTTATCTTCTCGGCGTGTTCTGCTTCTTCCTCGTCGACAAGCAATCTGAAGCTCACCGTAAAGCATATCTGACATATCGTAGCCGCAACAAAGAATACACTCGCAAGACAGAAGCCGAGCAAACCGCGCGAAAAGCCCAAATTACATATCATAGCGGCTATTAGTCCCACTATGATCAGCCCAATCGAGATAAAGGAGAGATTGGCAAACTTCTTCTTTCTGCTATGTAGCATCAGCTTGAACTGCTTGTCGCTTTTTGCTTTCTGCTTGCTCGCTACATCTTCCGAGGTAGCTGCTTCTCGGTCGGGGTTGTTTCGTTCTCCGCGCAGAAGCTCGTCGGTGGTTATGCCGAAGATCTCCGCTATTGAAGGTATCAAGGAAAGCTCAGGGGTACATTCGTCGCACTCCCATCGGCTGACCGTCTTATCCGAAACAAAAAGCTTTTCGCCGAGTTCCCTCTGTGTCATACCGTTTGCCTTACGCAGGGCTGATATAAACTTACCTATCGTTTTCTTCTCCATAGGAGTACCTCCTCGCATTTTGGGGTGTTATTTGGTTACATTCTACCATTCCGTCAGAAAAAAGTCCACCCCGAGATGAAGGAATTACTCCCGAAATGCGAGAATATGCTTTGTTTTGAGTATATTACAGCAGAGCTAACTATGAAAAGCAACGTAAATAGCAATAATTCCAACGAGAAAAATACTATTCCAAAAGTATTCTTTTCATTAATCATATTCAGCAATACAGATACGCTTACAATGCTGAAAAATATCTGAAGAATAAATACAAAAAATATAGAATAGGGATGAAACTTAGATCTGTGTATTTTCTTCATGGCTCTAACCTCGCTTTCAGTTTAATTATAACATACCGTTCTCTTTGTTTCAAGCGTTTTGTAAGTTTATAATGTAGTATATCAGGAGTTTCATCCCCTCGTGGAGCGAAAGCCTCTTACCTTCGGCTGCACCAAACAAAAAGGCAGAGCCACTTGTGCTCTGCCGGTAGGTGTAAGTTTTCTGTGCGGGAGGCTCCATCCCCTCAAGGGGCGAAGGCCATTTAGCAAAACAAAAAAAGAGCCCAGTCACCAAGGATAAAAACATAGCGATGGGGTCTTTTTGTTTTATTTTGTTTCTTTGGCGGTTTTACAAGAAGCGATTAATAATCTTCTGATATTCCCGCACAATCTTTCGGTTTGTTGATAGGTCTGCGTATCTATTCTATTCGTTTCGTGCATCAATTTTAGCCAATAGCTCGCCTCGTTAGACTCTTTTAGTGCAATCTCCAACTTTGAAACGAAATCCTTTTTGCTTTGAGCGTACTGCGCCTCATGAATGTTTGCTCCAATGGATGTTCCTGCTCTTGCGAGTTGGTCGGTCATATAAGAACTCTTAGGAGCATTTACACTGTCAACAAGATCAACGATTGCAACAGCAAACTCAAAAGATAAATCAAGTAATTTATTGTCGGACATAATTTGCACCTTCTTTCACGAAGATTATATCATAATAAGACGCTAATGTCAATGATATATGACTCCGTCATATGATATATCTCTGAGGAGATATGATATACGGCAAAGCCGTATGATATATTTGCAAGCAAATATGGTATGATATCCCGTTCCACTTCATACGCGCAGCGTATATCATATGCGAAGCATATATCATACAAAATGTATATCATCCGTTCTATCAGGAACGGATATCATTGAAAAAACTCAGGATTGTTTCCAATCCTGAGTTTTTTCTGGTGCGGGAGACGGGACTTGAACCCGTACGTTGGAAACACACGCCCCTCAAACGTGCGCGTCTGCCGATTCCGCCACTCCCGCGAACATTGGTATTATATCACAACCGAATATAAAAGTCAATACCTTTTTTAAAAATATTTTCGTTTTTTTCTTCAGGCAAAAGGTTGACTCTCAGTTGGTATTTTTGGTATAATCAAAGCGTAATAAATCCAATGTGAGGTAACACATGATTAAGGCCAGAATTATATCTTCTCTTGAAAAGGTTTTCGCCCTTGATAGAGTTGACTCCTTCACCGAACTCTCGAAAATCTCAGTACTTCGCGGTGAGCGTCTCAACTTCCAGATCGCTTACTCCTACGATACTGTAGCAAGTCCTCTCGTCTATGAAACTCTCAGAATAATGCCTACCCTGTCGGGCGATCTTGCCGAGCTTGCGACTCTCAGAAGCGTATCCCTCGTACCCGTCACAAAGACGATACATCCAAAAGGCACCGATGATAACTACGCAAGGATAGAGCCAGGACTGTACCCGGATATTCTCCGCCCTATGTACTACGGCGGCAAGTTCTCATTTACTCCGTATGCGACAAACTCTGTATGGGTCGAGATCAATATCCCTAAGTATATGACCGCGGGCATTCATAGCTTTGCTATCGAGCTTGACGGAAGGGATTATGGAAAGTGCAGCTGTGAGCTTGAGGTTGAGGTAATAGACGCGGCGCTTCCCGACGAGGACATCTACTTTACACAGTGGTTCCACACAGACTGCCTTGCTAACTACTATAACGTTGAGGTATGGTCGGACAGGCACTGGGAGATAGTCGAGAATTTTGCAAAAACAGCAAGAAGAAACGGCATAAATATGCTTCTCACCCCTGTGTTTACACCTCCGCTTGATACTGCGGTAGGCGGTGAAAGACGCACGACTCAGCTCGTTGGCGTTGAGGTGGTAGAGAGTGGATATAAGTTCGATTTTACCCTGCTTGACAGATGGGTGGATATGCTCGACAGATGTGGAATTGAGTACATTGAGATATCCCACCTTTACACTCAGTGGGGAGCGAAGCACGCGCCCAAGATCATGGCAACCGTGAACGGCGAATACAAGAAGATATTCGGTTGGGAGACAGACGCTCAGGGCGAGGAGTACCGCAAGTTCTTAAGAACGTTCCTTAAGGAGCTGATCGCGCACATGAAGGAGAGAGGCGACGACAAGCGCTGCTTCTTCCACGTATCCGACGAGCCTCACGTTGGAGATGAGGAGGCCTATACGAAAGCCAAGTCTGCAATCGCGGACGTCCTTGAGGGATATCCGATTATGGATGCGCTCTCAAGAATCGATTTCTTCAACCTCGGTATTATTGACCATCCGATCCCCGCTAATAACAGAATCAAGCCTTTTCTTGAGGCAAAGGTGCCGGGACTGTGGACCTATTACTGCGTGAGCCAACCTATCAACGTGTCCAACAGATACCACTCTATGCCTAACTGGAGAAACCGTTCTATCGGTATGCAGATGTATAAATATAATATCGCCGGATTCCTTCACTGGGGCTACAACTTCTACAATAATCAGTACTCAGGCGATCCGATCAACCCCTATTACGAGCAGAGCTGTGATTTTTCATTCCCCGGAGGAGATCCCTTCTCGGTTTACCCCCACATGGATGGCACGGCGCTCGAGTCTCCAAGACTTGTAGTATTCTACGAGGCACTGCAGGATATCAAGGCAATGAAGCTTGCGGAAAGCCTTACCTCTCACGAGGCAGTTGTCAAGGCTATTGAAAGCGCTTTAGGCAAAGAGATCACCTTCGAGACCTGCGCTAAGAGCTCCGAGTCCATGTTAAGTATAAGAGAAGCAGTAAACGATATAATCAAAAAGCATATAAAATGACAATATTTATTTTCATTTAACGCTATAAAAAGGTGCGCGTCAAATAGGGTGATGTTCTTAGCGGAGAATTCAAAAATACCGTTAAGTTCGAGCATCGCATTTGTCCAGACAAATGCAGTATGGGCTAAGCCCAAACCCTTATAAC
>CAZUQN010000024.1:0-22061 GCA_964622425.1 uncultured Ruminococcus sp. | reverse complement strand
TTTGGTGCAGTAGCCAAGTGGTAAGGCCCCGGTCTGCAACACCGTTATCCGCCGGTTCAAATCCGGCCTGCACCTCCAAAGAAAAAAAGGATTCCCGTGTGGAATCCTTTTTTTCTTTCCTTTGGAGATGCAGACCTCGCTTTGAACCTGCTATCCGCAGTGCGAAGCGCAAGGATACCGGTTCACATATCCGCCTTTCTAACCGATGCCCGCTCGCGAGGCATCGTGAAAGGCGAGATACCTTCGCCATAGGCGAATACCCGGCCGCACCGTGTGAAATCCTTTTTTCTTTCATCTAAAGATGCACCTCTTTTCCGTAATTGGGACGACGCTCCCTCTCTCTTTTAGTGCAAATTCACCCACTAAAACTTCTCTCTTTCTTCAACTTTATCTATTTCTACAAAATTATGTCGAAAAAGTGAATTTTATATTGAAAAGATTTTAAGCGCGTGCTATAATACCCTTGTCATTAAAATTTAACAAAAGGAGACTTCTAATGGAAAAACTGTTTCATCTGAAAGAGAACGGTACTAAGGTTTCCACCGAAATCATGGCCGGTCTCACGACGTTCTTCGCGATGTCCTACATCATCGTCGTTAACCCCAGCATTCTCTCGCAGTCGGGCATGGAGTGGGGCGCAGTATTCCTCGCGACCATCATTTCCGCCATCGTCGGCACACTCGTAATGGGTCTTGTTGCCAACGTTCCCTACGCGCAGGCACCCGGTATGGGACTCAACGCCTTCTTCGTATACACGGTTTGCTTTACTCTCAAGTTTACTTGGCAGCAGGCACTCTCTATGGTTTTCATTTGCGGTGTCCTTAACATAGTAATCACCGTAACCAAGATCCGTAAGTACATAATCAAGGCTATTCCCACGAGCCTCCAGCACGCTATCGGCGGCGGTATCGGTATCTTCGTAGCTTACATCGGCTTCCTCAACGTTGGTATGGTAGACTTCAGCGCAGGCGTACCTGCTCTCCCCACCTTGAACCAGCCTAACTACTGGGTATTCCTCATCGGTCTTATCCTCATCGTAGTTCTCCTCGTTCTCAAGGTTAAGGGCGCGATCCTCATCGCGATCGCCGCTACCACCGTTATCGGTATCCCCTTCGGCGTAACCAAGCTTGGCGAGACCATCAGCTTTGTTGACGCTTGCTCTCAGCTCCCCACCACCTTCCTCGCTATCTTTAAGGAGGGCGGCATTGGCAGTCTGTTCACAGACCTCAGCAAGCTTCCCCTCGTTCTTATAACCATCTTCTCCTTCAGCATTTCCGATACCTTTGATACCATCGGAACCTTCATCGGTACAGGACGCCGCTCGGGCATCTTCTCCGAGGAGGATGAGAAGGCTATGGAGGAAGGCGCCGGCTTCAAGTCCAAGATGGACAAGGCACTCTTCGCAGACGCGACCGCTACCTCTGTCGGCGCGCTCTTCGGTACCTCCAACACCACCACCTTCGTTGAGAGTGCGGCAGGCATCGGCGCAGGCGGACGCACCGGTCTTACCTCGGTTGTTGTTGCTATCTGCTTTGCTATCTCCGCGTTCTTCGCGACCTTCGTTAGCGCAGTTCCCTCCGCGGCAACCGCTCCCGCTCTTGTTGTGGTTGGTATCATGATGATCTCCTCCTTCAAGGATATTGATTGGAGCGACTTTGACGAGGCTGTTCCCGCATTCTTCGCAGGTATCTTCATGGCTCTTTGCTACAGCATTTCCTACGGTATTGCCGCAGGCTTTATCTTCCACATACTCGTTAAGGTATGCAAGGGTAAGGTAAAGGAGATCAACCCCATTCTCTGGGTATGCACCGGCTTGTTCGTGCTTAACTTCATTCTCCTTGCGGTAATCTAAATTACATAATAAAAGGCTTTCTCTCATCCGAAAGGGCGGGAGTAAGCCTTTTTTGTTTTATAAAAGGAAACACAATAAATTGACACTCGTTATAATATATGATATAATTAACGTAATAAACGAATGTATAGGAGGTTAGCAAACGATGTATCAGATACTGAATAACCTATTATCCGATAAAAAGGGCGGCGAGATATTCTCCTGCTTTGGGTTATGGCACTTTATCTATATTGCTCTTGCGGCTATGACGTTCGCCCTGTTATTCCTTTCGCTCAAGAACAAGGATAAAGGCGCAAAAGATAGAGTTACGCTAACCTTAATTAACATTTCCTTTGGTTTATATGTTCTCGACTTCTTTCTTATGCCGTTTGCGTATGTAGAGATAGATATTGAGAAGCTTCCCTTCCATATCTGTACCGCGATGTGCGTTATGTGCTTCCTCTCAAACTACGTCGAGTGGCTGAAGCCTCTGCGAGTACACTTTGCCCTGCTCGGCTTTATCTCGAATCTCGTCTATCTTATCTACCCCGCGGGCGTTATGTGGCACGCGACGCATCCTTTGTCTTACCGCGTGGTACAGACGCTTATCTTCCACGGGATTATGAGTGTGTACGGTCTTTTGACACTTGTATATGACGGCAAGGAATTAAGCTTCAAGACCTGTTACCGCGACCTCGCGATAATCTCGGGTATGACCGTTTGGGCGCTTATCGGCAACCTCTTATATAACGGTGAGGCGGGCGAGTATTCCCACTTCTTCAACTGGTTCTTTGTTATCCGCGATCCGTTCTACATACTCCCTGCTGATATCGCGCCGTTTATCATGCCGTTTGTGAATATCGGTCTGTTCTTCGGTGTCGAGATGCTGATTTATTTGATAATCAAGAAAACGAAAAGAGAAAACGTATGATATATCTTCAAAGCTTTACTATGCCGACGGCGAGTCAGGAGGAGGACTTCTTCCTTGGTAGCCTTAAAGCGAAAAAGACGTGCTATACGTCGAAATATCCCTTCGGACTTTTCAGATATCGGAATCTTCCGGAATTTTTCTTTGACGACGTGACCATATTCTACGGTAACAACGGCTCGGGAAAAAGCACGGTGCTCAACGTCATAGCAGAAAAGCTCGGACTTAAGAGAAGCACGCCGTATAACCGCACCGACTTCTTCGGCGATTACGTTGAGCTTGCCGATTATACCCTCGGTATGCCACTGCCAAAGCACAGCGAGATAATAACGAGCGACGGAGTCTTTGAAAGAGTGCTTGAGATACGCAGGCTTAACGACGGTATCGACGACAAGCGCGAGGAGATAGTGAGAGAATACATCGAGGAGGTCTCCAAGGAGGAACCTAATCTCTTGCGTGGGCTCGATGACTTCGACAGATGGAAGAGGGCAAGCGATATGCGCAACCCCAACAAGTCGCAGTCATCCTTCCTACGCAAGAATCTTGTCAGAAACTTTGAGGAGAGGTCTAACGGTGAGAGCGCGCTCGCCTTCTTTGTTGACTCTATCAAGGACAATACCCTCTACCTGCTCGACGAGCCCGAGAACAGTTTATCAGCCGAAAATCAGCTACAGCTCAAGTATTTTATCGAGGACTGTGTGAGAAATCACGGCTGTCAGTTTATAATATCCACGCACTCCCCCTTCCTTCTCTCAATAGCGCACGCGACCGTCTACGATATAGACGTGACGCCGCCCGAAGTAAGACGGTGGACTGAGCTTGAATCGGTCAGAGTGTACTACGACTTCTTCAAGGAAAACGAGTGGAAATTTGAGGACTGATATACCTTTAGCAAAAATAAGAGCGTTCGACTTCGAACGCTCTTATTTCTTTATTTTCGGGTTATCACTTATACCGAGGATATAATCAACGGAAACGTTGTAAAATGCTGAAAGCTTGATCAATATATCTGTCGGGATATCTCTCTGCCCCAGCTCATAGTTGCTGTACACCTGCTGTGAGCAGTTCAACGCTTTTGCCATTTCCTTCTGCGTCAGATCCCTATCTTCCCTTAAATCTCTGATTCTTTTATACACCATATCTACTCCACTTTTGACAGTTTATGAAAAAATTATACCAAACCGCAAAATGCGGTATTGACTTTTACTGCAAATTGCGGTATAATATATTTGCATTTAGTCGAAGTTGATGTTTTTCGGTGCGTTAACTTCAGTTGGGTGGCATCAAAGATTAACTTTTGAATGAAGAAAGGATGTAGACAGCATGACGGATTACAAATATAGATCAGCTTATAAAACCTATAAAAAGCTTCCTACCATTAGTTTTGTCATCACGTTCATTTTATCTTTCGTTTGGGCAATTATAGATTTTAGCGAAGACATAACCGGTCTTGGTATAGAAGGATTCGTTACTTGGTCTGTCACAGGATTATTCCTTGGGGCAATAGTTATGTGGTTAACTACAATTGCAATATCTCCTACCGTTGTAAGAACTGACGCAATTTGCGAGCTGGTAGATTTGGCAAAAGAGTAATCGAACAAAATATAATCAGCTATAAACCGTAGACCGAAACGTCGGTTATGTTAGCTCACTGCGAGCCTCGTTTGAGGCTCGCTTTTTTGCCTTCTCCGGTGGGAGAAGGGGGACCACTCGTGGTGGATGAGGCGTCCAACAAAGTACCACATTACGCACTTGTCCCAAGCAAGACAAACGCCTCATCCGTCGTACTCGAAGCTCGTACGCCACCTTCTCCCACCGGAGAAGGCTGCATGCCCCTTGCTTTGTGCCTAAATCTCGCCGACAGGCTAATCACATTTCCCTGTTTTATCGCGGTGACTCAGTACAAAACATGTGCCATATATTCATCTGAATAAAGTGCTAAACGGTGTCAATTACGCAACACGGGTATACCTTATGTCTATAATTGGCAGGGGATGCCACATTTACTATTGACTCTTATATATTTTTGTGTTAAAATAAAGGGCACAAAATAAACTGCCCGAGGCGGTCAATAATATTGTCACAAAATTCGGGAAAAAGACGTACAAAGGAATTTACATGAACAAACAAGAAAATATGATCTCATTTGGCGAGGGGAATCTCAGCAGGCTGATGCTGAAATTCTCGATACCCTGCATACTCTCGCAGCTGGTAAGCTCGCTATACAATATAGTCGACCAGATATTTATCGGCAACAGTGAGCTGAGCGCACTCGGTAACGCCGCGACGGGCGTTGTCTTCCCCGTCTTTATCATAGCTCAGGCCTTTGCCTGGTGCTTCGGTGACGGATGCGCGGCATACCTCAACATCTGCCAAGGTAAGAACGACTATGAAAACGCGCACCGCGCGATAGGTGCGAGCATTACTGCGTCATTCCTCGCAGGCCTTGCGATGATGGCGGTGATATATCCCTTCAAGGTACCTATCCTCACGCTCTTCGGCGCGTCGGAAAATACCATCGGCTACGCGATAGAATACCTCGACATAGTACTTGCGATGATGCCCATCTTCATACTATGCAATATGATGAACTCGGCGATAAGGGCGGACGGCAGTCCTACGTGGGCGATGGTTTCCATGCTCGCGGGCGCTATAACCAACATTATCCTCGACCCCGTGTTCATTTTCGGCTTCAAATGGGGCATGGCGGGTGCTGCCTGGGCGACCGTTATCGGTCAGGGCGTGACCTTTATTCTCACGCTCATCTACTTCACCAGAACAAAGACCTTCAAGCTGACAAAATCAAGCTTTATCCCAAGACTCGATGCACTCGTCGAGGTTGTTAAGCTCGGTGTATCCACCTTCTTCACTCAGCTTGCCATCGTTATCGTAGCGATACTCTCGAATATTCAGCTCGCAAAATTCGGCGCGCTCTCGAAATACGGCGCGGACATTCCTATCGCTATCATCGGTATACAGAGCAAGGTATTCACTCTCGTGCTCAACCTCGTAGTCGGTATCGTGCTCGGCTGTCAACCTATCATCAGCTTTAATATGGGCGCGAGGAAATACGACAGAGTCAAGGAGCTCTACCGTAAGATCATGGGCTGCACCATCGTTATTGGCCTTGCCGCGACACTCCTCTTTGAGCTTGCTCCCGATTTCGTCATCGGTCTTTTCGGCACTCCGAGCAATATCCCCAATCCCGAGGATTACTGGGAGTTCGGCAGAAAGACGCTTCGCATCTTCCTCTCCTTAACGACTATAAGCTGTCTTATCAAGATGAACTCCATCTTCTTCCAGGCGGTGGGCAAGCCCGTACACGCGGTCGTAGCCTCTATGATACGCGACGTGGTCTGCTTCACTCCCCTGATACTGATACTTCCCCTTATCTCTCCCGACGTTATTCTTATCCTCTACGCCGCACCTATATCCGACGTTATAGCGATGATCGTTACGGCATTTTTGTCGGTTTCCTTCATAAAATCGCTACACGCCCCCGTGGTAAGCGAGGAAGTGGAGGCAGTCCTTAAGCCCTCGCGCCCCGGTGTTATCATCACTATCGCGCGTGAGCACGGCTCGTCGGGTAAGCAGATCGGCAAGCTCGTCGCAGAGAGACTCGGCATCCCCTTCTACTACAAGGAAATGACCGCTCTGGCGGCTAAGGAGAGCGGACTTGACCGCGAGTTTATCGCGGACATCAACACAAACTCGCCTGCCATACTCCACAGTCTGTATCTCAGCACCGACGTTATACAGCAGGCGGTAGCGGCGCAGGACAAGGTGATAAAGATGATCGCCGATCAAGGTAGCTGTGTTATCGTAGGCAGAGCCGCCGACCACGTGCTGAGAGATAACCCGAATCTGCTCAGTGTATTCATCTACGCTCCCGAGGAATTCCGTATCGGACGAATCATGGAGGTCTACGGCGACACGCGCGAGGAGGCGATCAAGTATATCCGCCGCTCAGATGACGCCCGCGCTTCCTACTACAAGAGCATCTCGGGCAAGACCTGGGGCTCAAGACACAACTACGACCTCGTGGTCAACAGCTCGGTCGGACTTGAAAAAGCCGCCGAGATCATCTCTAGCCACGTAGGATACAAATCATAACTTCGGAGGTTTGCTATGAGAGAATTTTTTGCATACTTTTTCGGCGCGGGTGAGCCCGGAGAATACAAGGACTTCACCTTCGCGCATCTTGCACCCATACTTATCGCGGCAGGTGTCATCTACCTCATCTTCCGCTATCGCAACGAGCTAAGAAGCAGTAAGCACGATATGAAGATCAGATACGCTATGGCGTTTATTATGATCGTATCCGAAATGTCCTACTTCTGGCGTCTTGTCGGCATCGAGTCACTTGGCGCTAATCCCGTGGACCATCTCCCCATCACGGTGTGCGGCTGGTCTATCGTATTCTGCAGTTATCTCGTTATCGGTAAGTCACAGACTCTATTCGACATCGCGTACTTCTGGCTCTTTGCGGGCACGATATTCGCGCTGATTACTCCCGCGGCGGTGCTTGCATCGACAGGACCTACCAGATACCGTTACTATCAGTTCTGGATCGAGCACACCTTCGGCTACTTCGCTATATTCTATATGATGTTCGTACACAAGATGCGCCCGACCATCAAGTCAGCGATCAAGTCCTACTCTGTCCTTGCGATACTCGCCGTAGTCGCCTATATTGCAAACGATATGCTCCCCGGAGCAAACTACCTCTTTATGGCTAAGCCCGAGAGCGCGCCCTCGATCCTCGATATTCTCCCGCCCATCTTTATCGTCCGTATCCTTATTATGGCGGCGGCAGTAACTGTGCTCTTTGTCCTCGCATACCTTCCCTGGTATCTTATGGACAGAAAGGTGAAGCTCAGTGAGAGTGTCGAGACCGGGAAAGAGTCCGAGTGTGAAGCAACTGTATAAATAATAACAAGGGGCTGATTCATTTAGGCATAACCGAAAAAGAGTCGACTAGCCAATGAAAACAACCCCAAAATACAACTTTAATTCAGTAAGAGGTGGAAATTCTCGTAATCTCCACCTCTTTCACTCTTTTTCTATCGCCGTTTCCTCCCTCGATGTATCTTATATACCTATCGTTCGTCAGCCGACGATTTCCATCCTAAATTAATCTGGCCCCGAAAGGCGCTTCGCACTAAGATCTCAGTCGTTTTTATCTTATGACTTGTACCAATGCTGTTGTTTGACTGAATTATTAACGACTCAGCCCCTTATTTCTTGACAAACAAAAGTAATATATGATATACTTGATTTAGTAAAAAGATTAATCTAGTAAAAGAGAGGTTTTTATGAAAAGAGTACTCATTGCATTACTTATTTCAACGATTGCCATTTTCACCGTGGGTTGCGATATTTTCAAGGCGGCAAACATATATACCCGCTATGACGTGGATGACGAGGGCAACCAGATCAAGGTCGAGGTTATGCACGCCCCTAACAACAAGGACGAAATCTGGCTCGAGAGATATTACAACAAGGATGGATGGCTCGAGCGTGAGATAAGCTACAACGAGGGTAAAATTGGATATATCACGATATTCAGATCCAACGGAACAAGAGTCAGCACCGAAACGTTCTTCCACGAGGATAATGCGCGTGCCTTCGAAACCTTTGATGAGAATGATGCTCGTCTGACCGTTCATAATTACACAAACGAGAAGCTAAACTCGATAGAAGAATTCTACCCATCCGGTATCAGAAGCAAGCTCACCGACTATTCCGATCCGTCGAAAATCATTACTATATGGACGTATGGCGAGGATGAGAAGGTCACCTCAAATTACAGCAAGTGGAATGAGGACGGAAGGGTGATCGAGGAGCTCGATCTCTTCGAAAATGATGTACGCGTGAGCGTGGAAATGACAATTACTACAACCGGTGGCGAGTTTATCGAGCATTATATCGACGAGTACTCACCGAATGGAGAGATGATTAGAACCACGCATTATGACAAGGACGGCAATATCTTTGATGTCGCAGAGCATAAATAATTTTCAGATGATATGTAACCTTTTTGTACTTTCATCTGTCTAATAGGATAGATAGGCAAATCTAGAAAGGAGCAGACAATGAGATCTTTACCCTTGCGGTCACCGAGCATAAAGCTCATCTTACTTTCCCTGATGCACTTTGCGACGGACGGACTCTGCTCCTATCTCGTTTTCGCAAAGCTATATCCCAACAATCCTATGGCGGCGTTCACGATCTTCATCTGCTACAACGTCTTAGCCTTTGTGACGCAGTCGCCGGTAGGCATACTTATAGACAAGTACAATAAACCCAAGCTCTTTCTCAGCATAAGTGTAGGGGCTATGCTCCTTGGCTACGCGCTGAGCTCGGTCTGGATCCTTTCGGTCATACTCATAGGTATGAGCAACTCTGTCTTCCACGTAGCGGGCGGAAAGTACGTCACCGACAAAAGCGGAAACGATATCTCACACCTCGGCATATTCGTATCCACGGGTGCGATAGGTCTTGTACTCGGTCAGAGATACCTCAGCTTCACTCCCCTGCCCTATATATTCTTCGTAACACTTATCGCTTGTGCGCTTCTGATGATACTTTCCGAGGACAGCGAAACACTCACATACGCCGAGGAATACGATAATCCCGATACCGCGACCTACGCTCTGCTCGCGGTCATGGCGGTTGTTATTATACGCGCATTTGTCGGTAAGGTGGTATCCCCAAATTTCACGCTCTCGGGTCACGTATTTTTGTTTATCTCCTTAGCCACAGCTCTTGGTAAAGCGGCAGGAGGCGTGTGCTCGAAGCTTATAGGGATCAAGCCTACGACGTACGTTTCCATGGCTGTCGCGGCAATATGCCTGACCCTGGGTGTTGGCAACGTATACAGCTTCATCCTTGGAATTTTCGCCTTCAACTTCACCATGCCGATAACTCTATATTTCGCAAATATAACTCTAAAAGGCAAAGAAGGATTTGCATTTGGCACGCTTGCGGCAGCTCTTACCCCGGGTTACTTCCTCGCTATGTCCTTTACATATTCACTTATCATGCGAGTGTGCACCATGGCAATGTGCATCATATCCATGATCGCGATAATCCTTATCTTAAGGAGGGTAAAGAATGCTGACAGATCCGCTGATTCTGACCATCCTGCTTGAAGCTCTTGCCCTCCTTCTCATGAAGGAGAGAAGCCCGCTCTTCTATCTATACTGGACTGCCGTCACAACTCTTACTAATCTGCCCGTCAATCTGTATTTACAGCTTCTCTTCACGGGTTCGATCCTCGAGTATTGGCTGGCGGTGGCCGTCCTTGAGGCTCTGGTCTTTACAGTAGAATTTCTACTCTGCCTTGCCTACACGAAGGACGTTAAGAAAAGCGCAAAATACAGCGCAGTATGCAACCTGACGAGCTTTCTGTCAGGACTCGTTATTCTTCAGATTATCTAACGGAGGTTAATATTATGTTTTTACTTGACGTTGTACCCGACCGTCCAACAGTGATCACCCCGAGCGTCGAGCCCGGAACTGTTGCCGCTATTGTCGGCCTTGCAATCGCGGTGATACTCTTAATAATCGTATTCAAAAAGAAATAAGGAGAAGCACTATGTTTTTACTTGACGTGATCAATCCAATAACTCTTGTAGCGGGAGCTGCCCTGCCTATCATCGCAGTCAGTGCCATCATAGTCATCGTCGTATTGATATTTAAGAGAAGATAAAAATATCTCAAGCTTTTATGTAATACAGCAAAAACGGCTCCACGTCGGTGGAGCCGTTTTTAATTTTACTGATCCTGTTTTGTCTTAATATGTAAAGTAGGATTTACAATACTGTCGCATGCGGCAACGCTCGCCTGACGGAGCGCCATAAGACGCATACCCATATTCTCGATGATATTTCTCGGAGGCAAGGGCAGATTCTTCATCTCCTTGGAGTTGATCTGCTTGGACTTCGATACTATCGAGAGGTATCTGTCGTAGATGGTAGAGTTAAGCAGCGCGAACAGACCGAATACAAGACGCGCGCACATCTCACCGTTCTTATCCTTTGTGTCGATGAAGTTGATCTTGTTGTGTGTGCTGATGTATCTGTACTGCGGAAGCTGGCTTGCCATATAGATAGCCGCGTTCACGAATCTCTCATCACTCTTTGCGGGTACACGCTTTACGATAACCATATTCTTGTTCTTCTGAACGAGGGAGGGGTTAACGGGAGCGATATACTGATGCTTGATAGGAAGGGGGAAGCGGATCTGTCCGCCGCGGATAGCCGTGGGACGGATAAGAGGCACGCAGCCCTTGATCGGCTCGGTAAAGAGTAGACCTTCACAGCGGGAGTCGATAACGAGACCTGTGGACATCTTCAGACCGAGGGAGGTGAGAGTCTCGGGGAAATCGGAGATATACTGAACTATTCTCGACTCCTCAACGCTCTTGGGAAGAGTGAGAGTGCCGTCCTTCTCATCAACCACGAAATTGTAGTCAAGCTCGGGAAGCATAACGGTGTTCTCGGGCTTGCCCCAGTCGGTGGAGGTGGTGATGGTGACGGATACGGGCTTCGGGCATTTTCCGTAGGAAAGAATAATAGACTTCTTAAGAGGAATAGCGCGGCTCTCGTTCTTCTGCTTGCCGATGAAGAGATGGATCTTATCAAGAGCAAGATTCTCCGCCATCTCGCGGCGGAAGGAGGTAAGAGCGGATGCGCTCGCAACGGTGGTCGGGAGCATGATCACAAGTCTGCCGTTCTCCTCAAGGTGCTTGCCTGCCATCTTGGCAAAGAGGTAAGCGGCGCTGATCTTGACCTGAGTAACACCGCCTGCGCGGTTAGCCTCGCTTGTGCCCTTCTCTACAAACTCTGTCGGAGGATTGCAGATAATGATGTCAAACTTGTCCTCCACAACGTCAAGGAAGGTGACGGTATAGTGATTCTGAGACTCGGTGATATAGTTCTCCTCGTAGACGGTAACGTATACTCTGACGTCGTAGTCGTGACGAGCCTTTCTTCTCACACGCTCGAGGTTGTCCTGAAGCATGGGAATGAAGTCGGGATTATTCTCATAGCAGGTAACGAAGATCTGACGGCAATTTTTGCATCTTTGGCATATCTCCTCGATAACCGCGGAGGCAAGGATACCTGTGCCCGCGCCGGGATCGAGAACGGTGTACGCCGTCTTGCTCTCATCGAGGGTAAGCATATTTGCCATAAGGCGCGCGGTTTCCTTCTTGGTGAAGAATCTTCCGAGACGGACGTTCTCGCTCTTGGACTTTGCGCGTATGAGCTTCGCTGTATTTCTGACTGTCATATTTAACATAGACTTTACCCTCCTTGGTGATGCATTTCAGGGCAGATTTTTTCTGCCCGAGAATATCTTGAATATATTTTATCACACTTTTTTACCTTATGCAAGGGATTTTTACATTTTTTTCGTAAAAATATTGCAAAAGCTTAAAATAAATGTTATACTTATTAAAAGACAAGATTTTTTCTTACGTTTGAAAGGAAAATGCGACAATGGATGAAAACAGAAAGAAAATAAAAATACTCCACTGCAGCGACATCCACCTCGACGCTCCCTTTGTGGGAATGACTACCGAGAAGGCGGATGAAAGACGCAGAGAGCTCAGAAACACCTTCTCAAGAATGATGGAATTCGTACGGGAGAGAAAGATCGACTACGTGCTTATCGCGGGCGACCTCTTCGAGACCAAGTATGCTACCAATATGACCGCGGAGATACTTATCAGAGAGTTCAGAAACTGCATGGACACCAAGTTCATCATCGCTCCCGGTAAGAACGACTGCTACGATAACAACCCCCTCTACCTCTCCGGCAGACTCCCCGACAACTGCTACGTATTCTCGTCGGATACACTCTCCCGCTTTGACTTCGAGGAGGATAAGATCACCATCTACGGTTGGGCATTCAAGGGCGAGGAGCTCACCGCGAGCCCCATCTTTGACAAGCACGTGGACGACAGCTCCAAGATCAACATTGTGTGCGGCTATGCAGACCTCGACGGTGAGATCGGCTCTACCGACTGCCCCATCTCCAGCCAGGAGATGAACCGCTTCGGCGCAGATTATTACGCCTTTGGCTCTCACCATCAGAAGACCGATTTTGCCAAGAAGGGCGGCTCTATGTACAGCTACTGCGGCTCGCTCGAGTGCACCGGATTTGAGAATCCTTACGTCGGCGGCGTTAAGTTCCTTAACATCGATTATGCGGGCGGCGAGCTCTCTATGGACGGCAAGCACATCACCTTCGGCCATCTTCAGTTTGTAACCGAGACTATCGATATCACGGGTGTTGGCGCAAACAACGAGATCACCAACCGTATCAGCCAGCTCATCAGCCAGAAGAAGTACGGCTCAGAGACCGCCCTGCGCATCGAGCTCGTCGGAGACATCGACCCGAGATTCATCGTTCCGAAGCACCTTGAGTGCGACGCGTTCGGTCTTTACTTCTTCGATATGGTGGATAAGACTCTGCCCCTCTTTGGTACAGAGCACTTCAAGAGAGATATGTCGGTTGCGGGCGAGATCTTCCGCAGAATGTATCCCATGCTCACCAGCCCCAACGAGAACGACAGACTCACTGCGGCAAGAGCCTTCAGAGTAGGACTTGCAGCCCTCGAAAACAGAGATATTGACCTTTAATTTCACACGGGGTTGTCGCAAAGATACGACAACCCCGATTTTGTTTAATAAGGAGAACAGTAAAATGAAAAAGATACACACAGATAAAGCACCCGCGGCAATAGGTCCGTATTCGCAGGCTATGGTAGTAGGCAATCTCGTCTACACCTCGGGACAGATCCCGATAAATCCCGCCTCGGGTAATATTGAGGCAACCGATATATCCTCCCAGACCGAGCAGGTCATGAAGAATCTTGTAGCAGTCCTCGAGGCGGCGGGAGCGTCCGCAGACACCGTCGTAAAGACAACCTGCTTCCTTGCCGATATGGCAGACTTTGCCGCGTTCAACGAGGTATACGCAAGATATCTCCCCTCCTGCCCCGCGCGCTCCTGCGTTGCGGTAAAGACACTGCCTAAGGGCTCACTCGTCGAGGTAGAGGCGATAGCCGAAATAAAGTAAAATGCCGAAGGAGTGAGGGGCGATAATATGAAAATAGGAATACTTGGCGCAGGCACGTGGGGCACCGCCCTTGCCGCGCTTTTAGTCAGAAACGGACACGACGTCACGCTCTGGTCCGCAATCCCCGAGGAAATAGATACCTTAAGAGAAACCAAGGCGCACAAGAATCTCCCCGGAGCTACCCTGCCCGATGAGCTGAAGTATACAAAAGCCATAGCCGAGGCGTGTGACTCACCGCTTATCATTTACGTTGTTCCCTCGGAGTTTATAAGAGCAACCGCAAGAGCCGCGGCTCCCTACGTAAAGGACGGTGCGGTGCTTGTCAGCGCGGCTAAGGGTATTGAGCCCAAGAGCCTCAAAACAATGACCGAGATAATCGACGATGAGATGAAAAATAGCGGAATATCCTACACGCTTGCCGCTCTTTCAGGCCCCACTCACGCAGAGGAGGTTGCCCTCGGTCAGCCGACCTCGATAGTGGCGGCATCGGAGAATGAAGAGGCGGCGCTTATGATAGCGAAGATCTTCTCAAACTCCTGCATGAGAGTATACACCAACACCGACGTTATGGGCGTTGAGATAGCGGGCGCTCTTAAGAATATCATCGCGATAGCCTCGGGTATAAACCGCGGTATGGGCTTTGGTGACAACGCACAGGCTATGCTGATAACCCGCGGTGTGGCCGAGATAACACGTATGGGCCTCGCTTTAGGATGCAAGAGAAGGACGTTTATGGGCCTTGCGGGAATCGGCGACCTTATAGTTACATGCACCTCGTGCCACAGCCGTAACAACCGTTGTGGAGAGCTTATCGGCAAAGGCAAGAGCTACGAGGAGGCAAAGGCCGAGATTGGAATGGTCGTCGAGGGTTACCACGCTCTCGAGGCGGCAATGGAGCTCTCAAGAAAGCTTGAGGTCGAGATGCCGATAACCGAGGCGGTATACAGAGTTATCAAAGAGGGTGAGAGTGCAAAGGATGCTATGCTCTCCCTGATGAACAGAAATATCAAGAGCGAGCTTGACGGTTGATATCCAATCAAAAACCCAATAAAAGCAAACCTAACTTTTTAAAATATAAGAAAAAGCACTTGTGACAGACGATCTCGGTCGTATATCATAAGTGCTTTTTATTTACTTCTTCTTGCTTCTCTTATACCTTCGAGAATGTGCATCTTTGCCTTCTCTGCCTCGGTCCTTTCAAGCGCCTTCATCCCCTCGAGCGGATACTTTATTCCAAGCTCGCGGTACTTAGACTCGCCCATCGCGTGATACGGAAGGACGTCGAGTGCCTTAACGTTTCTAAGACCGCCGATGAATCTGCCGAGTGAGCGGAGATCCTCGGGACTGTCGGTATATCCCTTCACGATAACGTGGCGTATCCAGACTGGTATATCCCTCTCGGCAAGGTATCTTGCAAAGGCAAGTATACCGCCATTGTCACGCGAGGTGAGGGCTCTGTGCTTCACCGGGTCGATATGCTTTATATCGAGCATAACGAGGTCTACGTACTGCATCAGTGTGTCTAGCTTCAAAAGATAGTCCTTTGCCTCGGGTGAATAGGTGATGCCGGAGGTATCTATGCAGGTATGTATGCCCCTGCTCTTAGCAAGTGAAAGAAGCTCGATAAGAAAGTCGATCTGTAAAAGAGGCTCGCCGCCCGTGACGGTTATTCCGCCGCCGCGGTAGAACATCTTATTCTTCTCATACTCCTCGATCAGCTCCTCCGCTTCGACCTCCCTGCCCTTGCCTATCGCCCACGTGTCGGGGTTGTGGCAGTACAGACAGCGCATCGGACAGCCCTGCAAGAATACGACGAATCGTATACCCGGGCCGTCGAGCGCGCCGAAGGTTTCGATCGAATGAACGTAACCCTTCATAGGTCTTATATCTTATCGTGGAAGGTTCTGGAGATAACCTCATCCTGCTGCTCCTTGGTGAGCTTGATGAAGTTTACCGCGTATCCGGAGATACGGATGGTGAGTTGAGGATATTTTTCGGGATGAGCCTGAGCATCAAGAAGCGTCTCACGTGTGAAAACGTTGACGTTGAGATGGTGGCCTCCCTTCTCTACGTAGCCGTCAAGAAGCGCTACGAGATTGTCTATCTGATTCTGTGTTGCTGCCATAGCGTTTTCCTTTCGTTTATTATGTTCTCCACCCGCTTTTTCTTAACACGGGTGGGTATTATTTTTGATTAAAGCTAAAAATTACTCCGCGTCAAGTCCCTCAAAGAGGTTGGGGATATCCTGACAAGTCGGGCAATCGTTAAGGTCGATCGCGAGGTCGCCTACAAAGATTCTGTCATCCTTGCCGAGCGCGCCGGGAACGATGGAGAAGGTATTGGATATACCGTCCTGAGCATCCTTGAACGGAAGCTTAGCAACCGAGGAGAGCGATGCAACCGCGCCGTGGCTGTCACGACCGTGCATGGGGTTAGCGCCGGGAGCGAATGCCTCACCCTTCTTACGTCCGTCGGGAGTAGATCCCGTAGCCTTACCGTACACAACGTTGGAGGTAATGGTAAGAATGGACGTAGTGGGAATACCGCCGCGGTAGGTATGGTTCTTTCTGATATGCTCCATAAACCTGTGTACGATGTCGTAAGCGATGGAGTCAACTCTGTCATCGTCGTTGCCGTACTTGGGGAAGTCACCCTCTACCTCGTAATCGGTAGCGATGCCCTGCTCGTTTCTGATAACCTTTACCTTAGCGTACTTGATAGCCGAGAGCGAATCCGCAACTACCGAAAGACCTGCGATACCGGTCGCAAACCAACGGGTTACGTGCTGATCGTGAAGAGCCATCTGGATCTTCTCGTAGCAGTACTTATCGTGCATATAATGGATGATGTTAAGCGTATTTACGTACACGCCCGCAAGCCATCTCATCATATCGTCGTATCTCTCCATTACCTCGTCGTAATCAAGATACTCGGACTGAATGGGAAGGTACTTAGGACCGATCTGCTTGCCGGAGATCTCGTCTACACCGCCGTTGATAGCGTAAAGAAGGCACTTAGCAAGATTTGCTCTCGCGCCGAAGAACTGCATCTCCTTACCTACTCTCATAGAGGATACACAGCACGCGATAGCGTAATCGTCACCGTGGGTGAAGCGCATAAGATCGTCGTTCTCGTACTGAACCGAAGAGGTCTCGATCGAGGTCTTGGCGCAGAAGCGCTTGAAGTTATCGGGAAGTCTTGTAGACCAGAGAACGGTAAGGTTGGGCTCGGGAGCCGCGCCGAGGTTCTCAAGAGTGTGGAGGTAACGGTAGGACATCTTGGTTACCATATGACGGCCGTCGATGGCAACGCCCGCGATGGACTCGGTTACCCACTGGGGATCGCCCGAGAAAAGCGCATTGTACTCGGGAGTACGCGCGAACTTGATAAGACGGAGCTTCATAATGAAGTGATCGATGAACTCCTGAATCTCGCTCTCGGTAAATCTGCCCTCTTTGAGATCACGCTCGGAATAGATGTCGAGGAAGGTCGAGGTTCTGCCAAGTGACATAGCCGCGCCATTCTGCTCCTTAACTGCCGCGAGATAGCCGAAGTAGAGCCACTGAATAGCCTCCTGAGTATTCTCTGCGGGTCTTGAAATATCGAAGCCGTAGCTCATCGCCATTTTCTTGAGATCCTCGAGTGCTCTGATCTGATCGGAGAGCTCCTCGCGGTCACGAATGACGTCAGCGTACATTGCGGATCTGGTGGTGATCTTCTGCTGCTGCTTGTCCTCGATAAGACGATCTACACCGTAGAGCGCAACTCTTCTGTAATCGCCGATGATTCTGCCTCTGCCGTACGCATCGGGAAGACCGGTGATGATATGGCTGGAGCGGCAGGCTCTCATCTCGGGAGTGTATGCGTCAAATACGCCTGCGTTATGTGTTTTTCTGTGGATCTCGAAGAACTCCTTAACGGTAGGATCGAGCTCATATCCGTTATCCTTGCACGCCTTCTCCGCCATACGGATACCGCCGTAGGTGTGAAGCGCTCTCTTGAAGGGCTTATCGGTCTGGAAGCCGACGATCTTTTCCTTGTCCTTGTTAAGGTAACCTGCCGCGTGGCTGGTTATGGTGGAGATGACCTTGGTGTCCATATCGAGAACGCCGCCCTTCTCACGCTCCTGCTTCGAAAGATCAAGAACCTGATCCCAAAGCGCGAGAGTATCGTCCGTAGGGCCCTCAAGGAAGGACTCATCACCGTCGTAAGGTGTGTAGTTGTGCTTTATAAAGCTGCGTACGTTTATCTCACGAACCCACGTACCGCTCTCAAAGCCGCGCCATGCGCTTGTTATTTCTGACATATCTATATCTCCTTGAAATTATAATCCATTTTTTAGACTCATTCTAAATTTGCATTTATATTATAAATGAAGAAATTGCTCTTGTCAATGGCTTTATCGAAAAAACTTTCAAACAGAGCGAAAAAGATATGGAATATATTCCATATTTTTCTCGACCTTATTATTATATCACATATGCGCGAGGATTGTCAACGCAATTTACTTCGTTAAAATGACATATTAAGGCGCAAATATGATATTTTTGCGTTATTTTTGACTAAAATCGTTAAAAAAACATCAATTTCCCTCGTTTTTGAATTTTTGTCGTATACCCTGCTTTTCTTAGTGAAAAACACGTTTTTTCTGCAAAACGACTTGAAATACGTCCGTGTTTATAGTATAATACTATAATGGAAATATATGCGCCCGAGTGCATAGGCGAAAAAGATCAAATTCTTTCCGCTGTGCGCTCGAGGGAGCAATTCGAAATTTTTGGAGGACGAATGTTTACAGAGCTTCTTGACAAAATTAAGGAATACAACACAATAATTATTCACAGACACTCAAATCCCGACGGCGACGCTCTCGGCAGTCAGATAGGTCTGAAGAATATTATAAAGGAAAACTTCCCCGAGAAAACAGTCTACGTCGTGGGAGATATGACCGCAAGATTCGCCTTTATGGACGACTCGATAATGGATGAGATTGAGGACTCGGTATACGAAAACGCTTTGGCGATAGTGCTTGACACCTCTGCGTCCGCGCTCATAAGCGACCCGAGATATAAAACCGCAAAGGCTACCGCAAGAATGGACCACCACATCTTCTGCGAGAAGATATGCGACGTCGAGGTGACCGACACCTCCTTTGAGAGCTGTTGCGGACTTATAACCGAATTTGCGATACAGTCGGGACTTAAGCTTAACTCCTTAGCTGCAAAGTCGCTCTACACCGGTATGGTTACCGACTCGGGCAGATTCCGCTATGACTCCACCACGTCCAAGACCTTCCGCCTCGCGTCAAGACTCCTTGAGGAGAAATTTGATACAAATGAGATCTACGCAGGACTTTACGCAGATGATTTTGAACACGTGAAGCTCCGTGCGCAGTTTATACTGAAAATACGCTTTACCGAGCAGAACGTCGGATACATCTACACCGACCTTGAGGAAGCAAAGAGCTACGGAGTAAGCACCTTTACCATCTCGCGCGGTATGGTTGGTACTATGGGTGACCTCAGAGGCGTTGACATCTGGGTAAACTTCACAGAGACCGAAGACGGCGTGCTCGCAGAGCTGCGTTCAAGCAAATATAATATCAATCCCGTAGCCGTAAAATACGGAGGCGGCGGACACCAGAAGGCCTCGGGCGCTACCTTGAAGAATCGCGAGGAGGCAATGTCGATGCTCGAGGATCTCAATAACATCATAAAGGAAAATGCAAAATGAAGGAAAATATGACAACCATACTTAACAAAATCAAGGAATATAACAAGATAATCATTTTCAGACATTTCAGACCAGACGGCGACGCAGTTGGCTCTACAAAGGGTTTACAGAGAATTCTCAAGCTCACATATCCCGAGAAGACCGTGCTCCTCGTCAACGATGATTACGCAGATTATCTCGCCTTTCTCGGCGGTGAGGACGGTCCCATAGCGGACGAGGAATATGCCGATGCGCTCGGTATAGTATGCGATACCGCGACTGCCAAGAGAATCTCCAACCAGAAATTCTCGCTCTGCAAGGAAATAGTGAAAATAGACCACCATATTCCGATCGAGAGCTACGGCAACTACGAATGGGTCGAGGAGGAGCGCTCCTCCACCTGCGAGATGATCGCTCACTTCTACGATACCTTCTCGGACGAGCTTAAGATCGACACCGAGGCCGCAACCTACATCTATGCGGGTATGGTAACCGACTCGGGCAGATTCCGCTTCAGAGACGTTTCCTCCGAGACAATGCGTCTTGCGGGCGTTATGCTCAAGCATAATATCGATACCGACGTGCTCTTCGCACACCTCTACCTCAAGGACTTTGAGGAGTTCAAGTTTGAGTCTCACGCTCACAAGAAGATGCAGATAACGAAGAATGGCGTGGCATATCTCTTTGTTACAAAAAGAATGCAGAAGAAGCTCGGCATCACCAAGGAGCAGGCAAGCGCGAGTGTATCCTTTATGGACTCTATCAAGGGCTCGCTTGTGTGGATAGCATTTATCGAGGGTGACACCGAGATCAGAGTAAGACTCCGCTCAAGATTTGTGAAGATCAGCGACCTTGCGGAGCAGTACAGAGGCGGCGGACACGCCTGCGCGGCGGGAGCTACTCTCTACTCCAAGGCGGAGATGAAGGAGCTTATCGCAAAGGCAGATACCCTCCTCGGTGAGTACAAGGCTAACAACGAGGGCTGGCTATGAGAATACTGATAACAAACGATGACGGCATATGGGCTCCCGGCATACGTATGCTTGCAGAGTGGGCAAGGACTATCGGTGAGGTAACCGTGGTTGCTCCCAAGGTTGAGCAGAGCGGAATGAGTCACGCGATACAGTTTGTCGAGCCTATCGAGATAAAAAAGGTAGACCTTATGGATGGCGTCGAGGCGTGGCAGATGGACTCCACACCCGCGGACTGCGTAAGATTCGGTATAGTCGGACTCGAGAGAGAGTATGACCTTGTCCTCTCGGGTATCAACCGCGGAGTGAACGTAGGAGTTGATCTCGTCTACTCGGGTACCGTAGCGGCTATATTCGAGGCGGCAAGACTCGGACACCGCGGCATTGCCTTCTCCACATTCCCCGATAGTCAGGAATTTGCCTCACAGTACTTCTCTGACGTGTATAAATTTATCACGGATAGGGACTTGTTTGAGAAAAACCTCATCTTCAACGTAAATATTCCCGACGAGGTCAAGGGTATGCATCTGACCTATCAGGGCTCGCAGTATTTCTCCGACACCTTTAAGAAGGGCGAGGGAGATATGTATCTGCAGGTCGGCTCAAGGATCGAGGACGTATGCCCGGGCGATATAAAGCGCGACACGGTGGCGATCCACAAGGGGTATATTTCCGTAACTCCCCTGCTCCGCTTAAGAACGAATATGGAGCTTGTAAACGAAGAATAAACAATTAAAGACCTGCCTTGGCATTGTGTCCTTAATGACGCAACGTTAAAGGCAGGTCTTTTATTAACTCGTAATTTAGTTTTTAAGAGAATGGATAGGCGCGGGAATTCTGCCGCCGCGCTTGATAAATGCCTCGCAGGACTTCTGCTTTACCGGCATAATGGGAGCGTAGCCGAGAAGTCCGCCAAACTCAGCGGAGTCTCCGACGTCCTTTCCTACAACGGGAATTACTCTTACCGCCGTGGTCTTATTATTTACCACGCCTATGGATATCTCGTCGGCAATAATACCCGAGATGGTTGACGCGGGAGTGTCACCCGGTATCGCTATCATATCAAGGCCTACCGAGCAGACCGCCGTCATAGCCTCAAGCTTGTCAAGAGTGAGCACACCGTCCGTAGCCGCAGCTATCATACCTCTGTCCTCGGAAACAGGGATAAATGCGCCCGAAAGTCCGCCGACGTGGTTGGACGCCATAACACCGCCCTTCTTGACCGCATCGTTAAGAAGCGCAAGAGCCGCCGTCGTGCCGTGAGCGCCCGCCATCTCAAGGCCCATATTCTCAAGTATCTCCGCAACAGAGTCACCCGCCGCGGGAGTGGGAGCAAGAGAAAGGTCTACTATGCCGTAGGGCGTGCCAAGTCTCTTTGATGCCTCGGACGCGATAAGCTGACCGACTCTCGTGATTTTGAAGGCGATGCGCTTGACCGTCTCGGCGAGCACGGAGAAGTCACAATCTCCCGCCTCCTTGATAGCCGCCGCAACAACACCGGGGCCGCTGACGCCTACGTTAATAACCG
>CAZUQN010000023.1:0-22642 GCA_964622425.1 uncultured Ruminococcus sp. | reverse complement strand
ATCCGACTCTGTCGGATGAAATCCATTGAAATGGATGAAATCCCTTCGGGATGATGTCCTCGCGCAGCGAGGATAAGAAAACGTAGGGCGGGGGCTTGCTCCCGCCGTGAGTCGCAAAGCACAAAAAACGAGGCTCCAACTAAGCAGAGCCTCGCATAGATATATCAAAGATAAGATGATGCTGTCAAAACGCTTGTAAAAAGCAAACTCAAATTGTCATTTTATTATAATTAAGCCTCGCTTTTGCCGAAAAGCTTTTTGAAGAACTCGACGATTGCGCGCCAAATCCGCGCGAAGAATCCAAGCTCCTCGTCGGGATCCTCTACGGTATTGTCCGCAGGGTTATCGGTGTCCTCAGGGCCCTTGTCGCCGCTTTCTCCGTCACCCTCTGCGGGGGCATCTGCCTTGTCATCATCAGGCTTGGGAGTGTCCATGGGCTCCTCGGCGTTACAGCCTACGCAGACGCCGTTTTCATAGCTGTGGCCAAGAGCCTTCGTTTCCTTGGTGTATGAGTCACCGCAATGGCAGGTGTAGGTTATCTGTCCCGCTTCGGTGCAGGTAGCCTCTTTGGTGGTCTCGGATGTGTAGCTATGTCCGAGGGCCTTTACAGTCTTGGTGTAGTAGTCACCGCAATGGCAGGTGTAGGTTATCTGTCCCGCTTCGGTGCAGGTGGCCTCGGCCGTGATATTTTCGGTATAGCTGTGACCGAGAGCTTTGGTAACCGAGGTGTAGGATTCGCCGCACTTGCAGGTGTAGGTAACGAGGCCCGACTTAGTGCAGGTCGCTTCGACCGTAGTCTTTGCGGTGTAGCTATGTCCCGCCGCCTCGATAACTGAGGTGTAGGAGTCACCGCACTTGCAGGTGTAGGTAAGGAGGCCCGACTCGGTGCAGCTGGCCTCGAGTGTGATCTTCTCGGTATAGCTGTGAGTATGCTCGGCGCCTGCCGCGGGAACAAACGCCATATAGAAGAGATTGATGGAGTTGTCCTTGCTGACAGTGTGCGAGCCCTTCTTCATCGAGAGCTCAAGCACCTGTGACGATGCTATATCGTAGGAAGTGCCGTCCACCTTTATCGCCTTTCCCGACGCGCTTGTTGTGCCGCCGAAAACAAGCACGAGAGTTCCGTCTGCCTCTGCGGTAAAGGTGATGCTCGTGGAGCTCTCAATCTTGAGGCAGGTCGACAGAGTATCACCTAAGAAGGTGACGCTGCCCTTTGAGGTTGAGGTGTTGCCCACAATGGTGAAGAAGCCCTCGGGATCGGTCTTTCCGTCCTTTGTAAAGCTGTGTGTTTCGGAGTCGGCGGTGATAACCGTGCCGCTCGTTACGGTGGAGTCTGTGCTGCCGCTGCCGCCCGAGCCGCTATCACCCGAGCCGCTATCACCTCCGCTTACGGGAGGCTTGGGAATGGGATTTGTTGCCGCGTCGGGATCAACCGCAGTAATGGTAAGGCCGCTCAGCCTCGCCTCCTTGTACTTTCCGCTACCCACGTCGTATACATCAGATTGAATGAAGTAGTAGCCCGAGGGCAGATTTTCTACTGTTCCGCTGCCGACGAGCAGAGACTCGCCATAAGCATTGCAAAGCACGGAATTGTAGGAGCTGTCCGAGTGCTGTGTAACGGTGACGTTGACCGCCGTATCTACGTAGAACACGACGTTGCAGCCTACCTGACTTCCGCCAACGCCGATATACTCGGCATTAAACTTGGAAAGGTTAAAAACGATATTACCGTACGTGCCCGAGGCGGGGATATTTGTTTTATTAAGAGCCACGTCATAATCAAGGACCACAGCCGCGGTGGGATAGTGATCGAGGGGAATGACCGACGCGTTTACCTCGTCGGGGGTGATGATATTTTCCTTCTCGGTGCCTGCGTAGGCAAGGACCTGCGCCCTCATATCCGCGATGCTTTCCTGTAACACGTAATTACCCGAGGGAATATAGCTTAAGGTGGGGGACGTGTCAAAGTTTGCGTACTTATTTCCCGAGGAAACCGCCTCCGATCTGTCGGAAACTACCGTTGCGTGATTGTTGCCCGTACAGCTTGTGAAGGAGTCGTTATAGCTCTTTACCGCGCCGGACTTGACCTCGACGGGATTCTTACTCTCAAAGAACAGATTGTACTCCGAGAAGATGTACGCGTTGGCTCTCGGATTCATACAGTAGGACGTCTGTCCCTCAAAGATGTTGTTGTACATATGGATATTCGCCTGACGCGCAAGAGGTCCGCGCGACTCACAGTCCTTCCAGTAGTTGTGATGGTAGGTCATATGGTACTGAAGGGAAGTGTCAGACGAGCCGACGAGATTGGTCTTGTGATATCCGTTATAGTAGCAATAGGAGTTTGTGAAGTATTGACCGCGCTTGAAGTCGCAGGCGCCGTCACCGCCCGCCTTGTCGCTCTCCGCGGGATTTGCGATAACGGGAGCGTAGAAGGTGCAATGATGTATCCAGCAGCGCTCTACGGGTGCGGTGAGCGTAGAATCCTCCTGCTGTCCCTCCATACCGACGCAGTCCTCGGGGACGTTCTTGAAGGTTATGTTTCTGACCTCAAAGCTCTTGCCAAAGCCCTGTGAGTAATCACTGCTCTGACAGATGAAGTGCAGGCCCCAGCCGTTCATTACAGCATCATAGCCGATGCCCTCGATGGTGATATCCTTGCCGCCGCTCATTCTCGCCATAAAGCCGTTGTCTCCGACACTTCCGCCGTAATCGACCGAGTTGTATGCCGTGAGCCCAGCGGGGGCGGTAACGTTTCCGATTATACGGATAACAAGCGGCGTGCCGTCCTTGGCAAGCTTTCTTAAGATGTCCGAGTTGGTGTTGGCGATACCGCCCTTTGAGTTGACTCCGCCGCCGACGTCCTTGCCGACCGAGTTAAGGATGTTACCAATTCCCGTGACCGTCGTGCCGTCCTTTGAGGTTACAGAGACTGTGTTTTTGTTCTCCTCGGTGACGTAGAGGACGATTGCGCCGTCCTTGAGCGTGCCGTCATCATTGTAAGCGCCGACACCCTCCGTGTAGTTAAAGTGAGCGTAGCCCGAGCGGTCGTAGGGAAGGACTGTCAAGGCGTCCGTTACAAGCGCGCCATCGGCAAGCTCGACACCTCCGCTCAGAGGTACTATCTTTATTTTGTACTCGCCCGCTTTGAGGCCTACCGCATCAACTCGGTAAAGGTCGGAATACCGACGTATCAGAGCGCTGTCTATTCTTGTCCATGAGTCAGCACCGCCCTCAGATATGTACGCATTGTAGCCGTCCGCTCCGTCAATCGGCGCCCACTCGGCATAAGCGGATTCAAACCACCCGCCCGCCTGTGCGATGCCCGAGCTTGGCATAGAAGCACCCGCAGGTACAAGCGCGAGAGTCGAGAGTATTATTGTTAACCCTAAAACGATGGATAACGCTTTTTTCCATAAACGTAGCATTTTTTGCTCTCCTTGGTTAGGCAAGAGAGAATAATACGAACTAGTTTTAAAGAGATAAATTTCACATAATCCATCGGCAAAAATTCTTATAATATCCTCATATTATCTCAAATTTTTAGCCTCGCCTTACGTAAAATTTATTCTCTTTAAAATTCGGAGAACTCTAAAGCCTTAATTTTAAGATGATTTTGGTGCTTGGCTCTCGCAGCCAAGTACGACTTTGCAAGAGAGATAAGTGCCGGGGAGCGCTGAAAATTCACGCTTTAGATCTGGTTCGTATTATTCTCTCTTGCCTAAGTTTTGGGAACGCAGGATAATTATTGGATTTATTTATAAATATATCATACCATATATTTGCTCCGCAGTCAAGAGAGAAAGAAAAGTGCGAAATGCGAAGCGCCAAGCGCGAAGTGATGCGGCAGAGCCGTAAATGCGGAATGCGGAATGCGGAATGCAGAGTGCGGAGTTAGAACGAAGAACGAAACGTAGGGGACGGCGCCTCGACGTCCCGTGAGTGCAGAGTGCAGAGTTCAGAGTGCAGAGTTAGGACGAAGGACAAGCCGTAGGGCGGGGGGCTTGCTCCCGCCGAGAAGCGTGGAGCGCGATATCACGTCGCATTTATGCGACATCTCACGACTCGGAACGAGTCTATCTCACGTCGCACACAGTGCGACATCTCACGAGCGAAAAAATCGCTCTATCTCACGACGCCCAACAGGCGTTTATCTCACTCTGCCGATAGGCAGACGTTATTTGTCGACTTCCTCGTCATTAATTCTGCACTTTGTATTTTTTGCGACATCTATCCGTGCACCCTTATGTGGTAGAAAAAAGAGGCTCCGATATTAGAGCCTCATTTTAATAATTATTATTTACATATTATGCGGTTATGCGATATTTTTGACTTTGCGGCGTTATACGCGCTTTACATCTCTGCGACATCGATACGGCTGAGAGCTCTCCTGAGCTTAGCCTTTGCGAGGGCGATAGCCTTCTCGTCCTTAGCCGAGGAGATAGCCGCCTTGGCCTCATCTCTTGCCGCCTTTGCGCGCTCGAGATCTATATCCTCACCGAACTCGAAGGTGATGGCGACGAGCTTTACCTCACCGCCCGAGACGGTTACGAAGCCGCCCGAGACCGATGCGAATCTGTCCTTGCCATCCTGCCTTATCCTCGCTCTGCCGGTGCCGAGTGATGCCATATAGTCGATGTGACCCGCAAGAAACTCAACGTCGCCGTCGTCGGTGCGCACAAGCAGGCTCTCAACCTCCTTGTCAAAGGCGAGGCCGTCGGGTGTCACTACCTTAAGATTAAAGCTTTTCATAGAGTTCTCCTTAGCTTCATCTATTGCTTAAGCGAGAGTCTTTGCCTTTTCTACCGCCTCGTCGATAGTACCGACGAAGAGGAAGGCACTCTCGGGGAGATTATCGTGCTTACCGTCGAGGATCTCGCGGAATCCGCGGATGGTCTCCTTGATGGGCACGTACTTACCCTGCATACCGGTGAACTGCTCTGCAACAGAGAAGGGCTGGGAGAGGAAGCGCTGGATCTTTCTCGCGCGGTTAACGACGAGCTTATCCTCCTCGGATAGCTCCTCCATACCCATGATGGCGATGATGTCCTGCAGCTCCTTATATCTCTGGAGCATTCTCTGCACCTCGCGCGCTACCTCATAGTGCTCGATGCCGACTACCTCAGGCGAGAGAATTCTCGAGGTGGACTCGAGGGGATCAACCGCGGGGTAGATACCGAGGGAGGCTATGCTACGCGAAAGAACCGTCGTCGCGTCAAGGTGAGCGAAAGTGGTCGCGGGAGCGGGGTCGGTAAGGTCGTCTGCGGGAACGTAAACTGCCTGCACCGAGGTGATAGAGCCGCGCTTGGTGGAGGTGATTCTCTCCTGAAGCGCGCCCATCTCGGTCGCGAGGGTAGGCTGATAACCAACCGCCGAGGGCATACGTCCGAGAAGCGCTGAAACCTCCGAGCCTGCCTGAGTGAATCTGTAAATATTATCAATGAAGAGAAGCACGTCCTGACCTTCCTTGTCACGGAAGTACTCCGCCATGGTAAGGCCGGAGAGACCTACTCTCATTCTTGCTCCGGGGGGCTCGTTCATCTGACCGTACACGAGCGCGGTCTTGGAAAGAACTCCGGATTCCTTCATTTCGTTATAGAGGTCGTTACCCTCACGCGTACGCTCGCCAACTCCGGTAAAGACCGAGATGCCGCCGTGCTCCTTGGCTACGTTGTTGATAAGCTCCATAATAAGGACGGTCTTACCAACACCCGCACCGCCGAACAGACCGATCTTACCGCCCTTGGTGTAGGGCGCGATAAGGTCAACTACCTTGATACCTGTCTCGAGTATCTCTGTCGCCGCTTCCTGCTCCTCAAAGGAGGGTGGATCTCTGTGGATACACCACTTCTCCTGAGTCTCGGGCGCGGGGAGGTTGTCGATAGGCTCGCCGAGCAGGTTGAATATTCTGCCGAGAGTCTGGTGACCTACGGGCACGGTGATGCCCGTACCTGTATATACCGCATCCATACCGCGGGACATACCGTCGGTCGAGGACATAGCGACGCATCTTACCACGTCGTCACCGATCTGGCTCGCTACCTCGCATACGACCTTTCTTCCCTCGTGCTCGATCTCGATAGCGCCGAGCAGATCGGGAAGGGAGCCCGACTCAAATCTGATGTCAAGTACGGGTCCGATAATCTGTATTACCTTGCCGATGTTTTTTTCCATCTGCTTTTGTTCCTTTCAGATAAATACTAAAAATAGCTGTAAATGAAAATTAAAGTTTACGAATTGGGGTTATTAGTTGTCAGTTATGAGTTATGAGAGTGCTATCGCACTCGTTATTATTTCACTGCGTGAAAGTTATGATTTTGCTGCGCAAAAGTTATGATATGATTGCTTATCTAACTTCAAACGCGACGGAGTCGCTCATAACTGCGAGCTTTAGCGAGCATCATAACTACGCATCGCGTATCATAACTTGCCCATAGGGCAATCATAACTGTTTCCGGCGGCTCGGCACTAAAGTGCCTCCGCTCCGGAAACAATCTCCGTAATCTCCTGAGTGATAACTGCCTGACGGGCTCTGTTATACTTAAGCATAAGAGTGCCGATCATCTCCTCGGCGTTCTTGTTAGCCGAGTTCATTGCCGCGCGTCTTGCTCCTGACTCGGATGCGAGCGACTCGCAAAGGGCAGAGTAGAGTATTCCGCCGATGTAGTCGGGCACGATCTTGTCGAGCATCTCGACGCTGTCGCAGTCGGTCTCCATAGTGCCTGAGGCTTCGCTCTTACAAACAGAGAGGGGCAGGAGCTCCTCGTATACGACTCGCTGAGTCATCATGGACACGAACTGAGTGTAGACCATAACCACTCTGTCAAACTCGCCATTCTTATAGCCGTCAGCCACGAGCGAGCCGAGTGCGAGCATACGTCCGACACCCTGGTCGGCAGCGTACTCAAAGCCGTCCGAGTAGATCTCGCGCTTCTTGTGGCGCATATGCTCGAGCGACTTCTTACCTATCGGAAGCCATACCGCGTCGGTATCCTTTGCGAGCTCCGCTGCTACCTTAAACACGTTGGAATTGTATCCGCCCGCAAGTCCTCTGTCACCCGCAAATACGATGAAGAGTGTTTTCTTTACGTCGCGGGGCAGGAGCCAATCCGACTCTATATCGCTCGAGGCGGCGAATATTTCGCCGATAGCACCCTCGAGTATCTGATAGAAGGGCCTTGTGCGCTCTACGTTTTCCTTGGCGCGTCTGAGCTTAGAGGTCGCGACCAGCTCCATAGCCTTGGTGATCTGCATCGTGCTCTCAACGCTCTTTATGCGCGCCTTGATTTCCTTCATTCCTGCCATAGCTTGTTTAGAACTTCTCCTTGACGGCGAGGATAGCTGTCTTCAGCTCCTCCTCACTCTCGGGGGAGAGTACGCCCGTTTCTCTTATGGAGGCGAGAAGCTCGCTCTTAACCGCTGTGAGGTACTCAAAGAGCTCGGACTCAAAGCGTCCGATGTCCTCAACAGCGATCTCCTTCAGCATATTGTTTACTACCGCGTAGATGATCGCTACCTGAAGCTCAACCGCGATGGGAGAGTTTCTGCCCTGCTTGAGAACCTCAACGATTCTCGCACCCTGGTCAAGACGGGACTTGGTGTCCGCATCGAGGTCGGAGCCAAACTGCGCGAAGCTCTGGAGCTCTCTGTACTGAGAGTAGAGAAGCTTGAGTGTACCCGAGACCTTCTTCATCGCCTTGATCTGCGCGTTACCGCCGACTCGGGAGACCGAGATACCGGGGTTAACCGCGGGACGTACGCCCGAGTGGAAGAGCTCGGACTCAAGGAATATCTGTCCGTCGGTAATGGAAATTACGTTAGTGGGAATGTATGCGGAAACGTCACCCGCCTGAGTCTCAATGATCGGGAGCGCGGTGAGCGAGCCTCCGCCGTACTCGGGAGAGAGTCTTGCCGCACGCTCGAGGAGTCTTGAGTGCAGGTAGAATACGTCACCGGGGTACGCCTCACGGCCCGGAGGACGTCTGATAAGGAGGGACAAAGCTCTGTATGCAACAGCGTGCTTTGAGAGGTCATCGTAGATTACGAGGACGTCACGACCCTTATCCATGAAATATTCGCCCATAGTACAGCCCGCGTAGGGAGCGATGTACTGAAGGGGTGCGGGATCACCCGCGGTGGAGGACACGACGATGGTATAGTCCATTGCGCCCGCGCGGTAGAGTGTGTCTACGACGCCTGTAACGGTGGACTGCTTCTGACCTATCGCAACGTAGATACAGATAACGCCCTTGCCCTTCTGGTTGATTATAGTATCGGTGGCGATAACCGTCTTACCGGTCTGCCTGTCACCTATGATAAGCTCTCTCTGTCCGCGTCCGATAGGGATCATGGAGTCGATTGCCTTAATACCTGTCTGCAGGGGTACGGATACCGACTGTCTCTCGATAATACCGTAGGCACGTCTCTCGATGGGGCTGTACTCGGTAGCGCCGTGAATGGGGCCCTTGCCGTCAAGGGGATTGCCGAGCGCGTCGACAACTCTGCCGATAAGTCCCTCGCCCGTGGGAACCGAAACTACTCGTCCCGTTCTCTTGACGATGCTGCCCTCGGTGATACCTACGTCCGAGCCGAGAAGTACACAGCTCACAAAGGTCTCCTCAAGGTTGAGTGCCATACCGTACGAGCCGTTCGCAAATTCGAGAAGCTCGTTTGCTTTACATTTATCGAGTCCGTGAACCTTGGATATACCGTCACCTACAGAGATAACGTAGCCGATCTCGTCCTGACGAGTCTTCTCGCCATAGTTACGGATCTGCTCTTTTATAATTTTGCTGATATCATCTATTTTTGACTGCATTTTTTCACCAACTTTGTTTGTTAAATTACAAGCTCGGAAAGACTCTTTTCGAAGCCGTCAAGCTTTGACCTGACAGAGCCGTCGAGCTGGATGCCCATATATCTCAGCTTCATACCGCCGAGCAGGGATGGGTCGTGGGTGTTGCTAATAATGATCTGCTTTTTAGTTATTCCTTCAAGCTTAGCCTTAAGCCTTGCGCACTGTCCCGGGGAGAGAGGGATAGCCGAGATGACCTCAACTCTCTCAATTCCGCGTGAGCTCTCATATACAGAGACGAAGGCGTCAAGAGCCTTTGGCAGAGCGTAACAGAGTCTTCTCTCGCAAAGGAGCTTTGCCATATTGACAAGGTTTTTGTCAAGCGAAGAGAAGGATCTGTCTATGAGCCCGAGTCTTTCCTCACGCGAGAGCGCGGGACTGTCGAGCATACCGAGATATTCGGGAGATTTTCCGATGGCCTCGGAAAGTGTCTTGACGTCGTCAAGGACTCTCTCGGTCACACCGAGCTCCTCGGTCAGCGAGAATAGGGCCTCGCCGTAAGCCTTCATACCGCCGTTTAAATCAGTCATGGTAGGCCACCGATTACTTTCCGCCGAGCTCATCGATCATATCGTCGATAAGCTTCTCGTGCTCAGAGGGCTTGACCTCACGGCCGATAACCGCGGACGCGATGTCTATCGCCATGCCGGATACCTCGTCCTTGATCTCGCCGAGCATACGCTGCTTCTCGAGGACGATCTCCTCGTTGGCTCTTTCGCGTATTCTCTGCGCCTCGACGGACGCCTCCTTGAGTATCTCCTCCTCCTTGAGAAGCGCGCGTCTTTGCGCCGTGCGGAGGATCTCCTCACTCTCCTCGTTTGCCTTCGAGAGCTTCTCCTCATACTCAGCCTTCATAGCCTTGGCGTCAGCCTCGGCACTCTCGGCGCTCGAATACATATCATCAACTTCCTTCTGACGGGAGTCGATCATATTCTTCACGGGTAAGAAGAGGATCTTCTTGAGGAATAAATAAATGATAAGCAGATTGCACCATGCGAAGAGCATCGTCCAGACGTTAACGCCGACAAATGACTCAAACGCATCAAAAACTACTTTCATATTGTCTCCTAAAATTTTTTCAAAAATTTTAACTTGCCGCCTGCGGCAAACTTCACTCGACACAGTCGAACTTCACTTAACCGTCCCGCGGTTAAACTTCACTCGACACAGTCGAACTTCACTTTACTGTGCCCTAGGCACAAAATAACTTTCCCAATAAGAACAATTACTTCAGTCTCATGAACATGAGAAGAAGTGCAACGACGAGAGAGTAAATACCGGTGGTCTCGGTGATCGCGCAACCAAGGACCATGTTGGTACGAAGGGTGCTTGCCATCTCGGGCTGACGAGCCATAGACTCGAGTGCCTTACCTACTGCGTGACCCTCACCGATAGCAGGACCTATTGCTCCTACTCCCATACAAAATGCTGCGCCAAGCGCTCTTGCTGCTTCCTGAGTGAATTCCATTGTTTTTCTCCTTTTTGTGTTAATTTGTATATTTTTGTTTGCTAAATAAGACCTAATCGTAATGAATCGCAACATTTTGCGATTCAAATCATAAAGCGAAGCTTCAATTCATGACGGTTCGCCGTCAACTCATTTATGAATTGCACCCAAGGGTGCATTTTCGCTTATTCCTCGCTCTTAGCCTCGGCGAGTTCCTCGGGAGAAGGACAAGCGCCGGCGACGTAGACCATCGTCAGAAGGCAGAATACGAATGCCTGCACGAAGGCTGAGAAGAAGTCAAAGTAGAGGGACAAGAACGCGGGGATACCTGCCTGAAGTAATGGCGGGAAGAGCTCAAGCACCATGGCGGGGAGCCAGGAGAAGAGAGCCTTTGAGGCAACTGCCAGAGCCGCGTAGATAAGAGTTGTAAGAACCGAGCCGCCCGCTACGTTACCGAAATGACGGAAGGCCATGGAAAGAGGCTGAGCAATTTCACCGACGATGTTCATCGGCGTCATTACGACCACGGGCTCTGTGAAGCCCTTGAGCCAAGCCACAAATCCGAAGTTCTTGATGTTGTTGTACCATACCATACCGCTCGTTACCAGAGCCCACGCGAGTGTTACGGAAAGGTCTGCGGTCGTCGAGCGGAAGATAGCCGTCGTACCGATAAGGCTTCCGAACATTGAAGTGAGGAACAGAGTTCCGATATAGGGGGTGAAGTGTGAGTTGTGCTTACCCATAGTGCCCTCTACGAGACCGTAGAGCATGGTTATGAGCTTCTCTGTGATGACCTGGAGTCTGCCCGGTCTCTTGGTGAGATTGCGGGAGGCTACCCAGCCGAGTATCATCAGCATTATCGTCACGAGAAAGATGGATACCGTCGTCTGAGTCACCAGGTTACCGAGATTGCCGAACATATCGACCATCGTTCCGGCAAACTTCTGATACAGCCATTCGATCCTGACGTAGACCTTAGGGCCGGTTACTGAAATATCCAAGCCTTAATCACCTCTCTTTGCATTTACTTTGGTTTTTATGAATTCCACCGCGTACAGAACGGGTCTGTATGCAAGTAGGGGAATTACCGTTGCGATTACGTTGAACCAACCGGATATACCCGCGAGCACGAGCGCGCCTATCATAAGGAACATTCTGAGCATGTAGGACTTCATCATAGCATTCTGCACCGCCATGCCGTGCTCCTTAGCGTATTTCTCGGCCTCCTCCTCGTCCATCTCCTTGTCGCCTCTTTCCTCGATGTATCTGTTCACCGCGCGATTGACACCCACGGAGAGGATAAGGAAGTTAACGACAGTAACCGCGCCGCCGACCAGAGCGCCGAGTATCGCCTTGTAGATAGCGACCTCCGCTCCGAGCGCCTTAGCGATGATGAAGCCGACTGTAACCAGCGCCCCGACGATCACCTCGCCCAGCGCAAGCCACACCGTATCGATATAGGCCGATAAACCGTTTTTATTTTCCATTATTCTTTTCCTCTTGATTTCTTTTCTTAGCCTTGACCTTTCTTTGCTCCTCTATTCGCTCCAGCGCCTTCATAGAAGAAATGATGAAGCGGACCATAGATACAAGGCCTGAGATAACGCCCACTATGATGAGCGGCACGTAGATCCACGGCGGAGCACTGAGATAGCTTACAAACAGCCACCCCACGAGCATAGCCGCGCCAATCTGCCAAAGGAGGGTGAAAATGCTCTGAAAAGCAATGTTGATCACGTAGAACGTACTGTATTTCACCTTTGCCTCCGTTTACCGCTTTCTTTCCCGCGCACTGCGCGTTACGTACATATTACGCGCGTTATAATTAATAGGTACGAAAAATCGCACCTTGAATCCATTTTAACACAAAATTTTAGACAAAATCAATACGTTTGGTAAAAGTTAATATTTTCACAAAAATTTATGTGAATTGTGTTGTAAAAATAAAACAAAAAGTTGTGCAAGGTGCGAAGCGTTCTGCTTCGCACAGTTATGATTGGCGATGCCAAGTTATACTCCTATGTGGCGCAAGCCACTTCGTGTCTTTGGTGCTACGCACATCGCTCCCCTCACGGCGAGCCGCCACGGAGCAATCTGCGCGAGCGTCCTGGTGAGCGTTTCTCCCCGATGCGCTTTCGCTTGATTATGGATTGGCTGGCGCCAAGTTAAAGTTGTTTTGGGAGGACAACTTAAAGCGTTTGCAAAGCAAACTCATAACGAGTGCGTCAGCGCTCTTATAACTTTCACGTTGTGAAATCATAACGTTTGCAGAGCAAACTCATAACTGTAACAAAAAGGCCTCCCGAAGGAAGCCTTTTTGATTACTTTATGCTGCGCTTATAGCACTTATAGCACATAGCGATATAGGAGTCGTTGCCGCCGAGCATTACCTGACTGCCCTTGGTGACGACGTTGCCTTTTTCGTCGATTCTCGCATTGACGCTCGCCTTCTTACCGCAGGAGCAGATGGTCTTTATTTCCGAGATGGAGTCCGCGAGCTCAAAGAGTCGCATAGAGCCGGGGAAGAGCTTGGTGAGGAAGTCTGTCCTAAGACCGAAGCACAAGACGGGGGTGTCCATATCGTCAACGATTTTGCGGAGCTGATCCACGTTTTCAGGTGCGAAGAATTGGCACTCGTCCGCGATAATTACGTCGGCGCGGTATTCCTCGCGGGAGAACATCTCGAATATATCGTCATCGGGCTTTATGGGGGTACATTCCGCACCGAGGCCTATCCTCGACTTGATGATAACCGCTCCGTCGCGGTCGTCGAGCGCGGGTTTGATGAGCCACACCTTCATGCCTCTTTCCTCATAGTTGAACTTGGTGATAAGCGCCTGAGCCGTCTTGCTCGAGCCCATTGCGCCATACTTGAAGTAAAGCTTTGCCATTTTGTCCTCCGTCACTTTGTGAGACCTTTGTTTTACAGGTATAATTCTATCACAACAGCGCGTAAAATTAAAGGGTAAATACAAAAAATCGGCAATTTGCCGAGAAAAATCAGTCAGTGTGACAAAATTTAATAAAAGGGTGGAAATCCCCGAAAAAATGTGATACAATAATAAAGTAAAAATTTGCAGTAAGGGGAGAGAAGATTCCCTTACTTGTCCGAGGAAGGGAGGAAGCATATTTATGAAGCTTATTATCGCAGAGAAGCCGAGCCTTGCGAGAAATATCGTCGCAGGCATCGGAAAGATGGATAAGAAGGACGGCTATTATATCAATTCGGATTATATAGTCACTTGGGCATTCGGTCATTTGTTTTCTCTCGTGGATATAGAGAGCTATACCGGCTCGGAGGAGACTCGCTGGACTCTTGACAACCTCCCTTGCTTCCCCGAAAAGTTCCGCTTTGAGTTACGCAAGGCCGACGGCAAAAAGACGGTCGACTCGGGCGTAAGAAAGCAGTTTAAGATCATTGAAACTCTCGCCAACAGACAGGACGTCGACACCATAGTAAACGCGGGAGACGCCGACCGAGAGGGAGAGATTATCGTAAGACTTTGTGTTGAGAACGCCTTGAAAAGTGAAAAGGCGCAGAAGAGACTCTGGCTCCCCGACCAGACTCCCGAGACTGTCAGACGCGCCCTTGCCGAGATGAAGGACGAAAGTGAATACGACAGCCTCGCCGCAGAGGGCTTGGCGAGAACCTACATCGACTGGCTCTACGGCGTTAACCTCACAAGGTACGCCACCATCAAGTCGGGCAAGCTCTTAAGGGTCGGCAGAGTTATCGTTCCCATAGTCAAGGCGATATATGACAGAGACCTCGAGATACGCAACTTCAAGCCGGAAATTTATTACGTTATCTCAAGCTCGGCAGAGACGAGAGGACAGAAAATAGAGCTCACGGGTAAACAGAAGTTTGCAAAAGATGAGCTTAACAGGGCTGAAGGACTCGCGAGACTCTACAACGAGACCGGCGCAGTTGTCACAAGTGTGCAGAGCAAGAACGATAAGATTCTCCCGGGAAAGCTCTACTCCTTGTCAACGCTTCAGAACGTGCTAGGTAAGAAATATAAGATGTCTATGGCGGATAGCCTTAAGATTATACAGAAGCTCTACGAGGACGGTTATCTGACCTATCCCCGTACCAACTCGGAGTACCTTGCCACCGCCGAGAAGGATAAGATGAAGTCGATCATATCCAATATCGGCAAGCTCGGTTACCCCGTCAGATTCAAGGATTCCAAGCTCATCTTTGACGACTCCAAGATAGAGTCGCACTCGGCCCTGACGCCTACCTATAAGATACCCGCTAAGGATAAGCTCACCGAGGACGAGAGCAAGGTCTACTCCACCGTATTCCGCCGCTTTGTCGCAGTATTCTGCGCTGAGGATTGCGTGGCAGAGAAGAGTGAGATCAAGATCAAGGTCGGTGACCTCGAGGAATTCTCCATGAAGGGAACAGTTATACTCGAGCCCGGTTGGACCAAGTACGACGATTACAACAGTAAGGATAAGATACTCCCCAAGCTCGAGGTGGGCGAGGAGGTAGTCATCGACTTCAAGCCGGCAGAGAAGGAAACGACTCCGCCGAAGCACTATACCATCGAGACTCTCAACAAGTATCTGAAGAATCCCTTCAAGGACGATAAGGCCAAGGCTAAGGAGCTCGAGGAGTCGGGTGAGGTCGATGACGCCGACGATTACAAGGCTATCTTTGAGGGACTTGAGCTCGGCACAGAGGCGACGAGAACGGGAATTATCGACAACGCCAAGAAGAGCGGATATATCGACCTCAAGAAGGACGTCTATACCATTCTTCCCGGCGGCGAGTTTCTCATCGAGTCTATCGCAAGACTTAATATAGTAATGGATAAATACAAGACCTCCGAGCTCGGCAAGGCGCTGAAGAAGGTGTTCCGCGCCGAGATGACCGTTGACGAGTCGGTCGATCTTGCAAAGCGTGAGATTGCCGAGGTCTTCAACGACCGCTACAACAATCCGCCGATGCCCAAGGTAGATACCGGCAAGCTCGGACAGATCGTCGGCGAGTGTCCTCTGTGTAAGAGAAACGTCGTCAGAGGCAAGTACAACTACGGCTGTATGGGTTACTCCGACGGCTGCACCTTCAAGATGGGCGTTACTATCTGCAAGCGCGATATCCCAATCACCGAGGCCGCGCGCCTGCTCGCCACCGGCGAGACACTCCTGCTCACCGACTTCGTGTCGAAGAACGGCAAGCGCTTCAAGGCAAAGCTTGTTCTTAAGGGCGGGGACGTAGGATTTAAGTTTGATTAATACTATGCAGCATTAAAGAGAAGGAATTTTCAAATGGAGTAGGCAAGAGAGGATAATACAAGTTTGTATTATCCTCTCTTGCCTAAAGAGCGCCGCCGTCTTAAGATAAAGAAAAAACGGCAGGAACGGATCGTCAGATGGTCGATCTCAATTTTAGCAATAATTGTACCCATTGCGGTGCTTATGCTTTATGCATGTAACGTTCCGATTCCGATAATAGCTTTTGGATTATATTGCTCGGTAGTTTTCCTTATCACCGGTCCTCTTTTTATTGTTTTTGCGCTAAGTGAGAAGTTCGGCTTCGGAAAAGCCGGATATGGTTATTTAAAGCGTCGCGGTACGGTGTGGATGTACAAGGCGGAGAAAAAGGTTGAGCAGATCTTTTTGGGGATCATCTTTATAGTGCTTGGAATTTGCTCTGCTGTTGTTACGATCAATTGCATGTAGATATGTCGATAAACCTAAAGAAATGACAATAATTATTTTCACTTATCGGCGTTAACACAATAAAACCCCACAAAATACAAAACTCCCGCAGGCTAAAAGCTTGCGGGATTCTTTTTGTTTTGGTTGATACTTCACTTGCGCCAAAATGGCGCAAACTTCACTATCCGTAGGATAACTTCACTTACGCAGTAAACTTCACTCGCCAATAGGCGAACTTAGTTGTATTAAAAATCCTCGCGGGATTTTTAATACACATCCTTGATGACCTTAACCGCAACTCCCTGCACGTCGAGGTGGAAGGGGTGAATATCGTGGTATTTGGAGTTTTCAGCGCGGAGGACGGGCTTGCCGTCGCGCTCGACGAAGTATCTTTTCAGAGTGGTGTCGGTTCCGTCAACGAGAGCAACTACGACCTTGCCGGTCTCGGAGAGAGTGGTCTTGCGGATAAGCACGAGGTCACCGTCATCGATGCCCGCACCGGTCATTGAGTCACCCTCAGCGCGAAGAAGGTAGCAGTCGCCGAAGAGCCATTCCTCGGGCAGGGCAACGTAGCCCTCGATAAGCTCGGTGTGCTCCTCGGGAGAGCCGCATGGGATACCGCCGAGGATAGGCACGCGGCGGAATGCGGGACGCATCTTTTCCTGTCCCTCGACCGAGAGCGTATCCTTGCCGCTATACATAATGATACCTCTGTCGCGGAGCGTCATAAGATAGCGGTAGCCGACAGAGTTCGACATACCCATATGCTCGAGGATCTGTCCGAACTTAGGCGAGTCACCGTACTTCTCAATATATTGCTTTATGTATCTCGCCATCTCGGCAAGCTTTTCTTCATTCATCTTCTTCATTTTTCTGTCTCCTCAGAGGTATGACTTGTTAGTTAGATTCTCTTATGACTCGGCATAAAAGAAGTTTAGGTTCTTTAATTATAACTCGTCGTTTTTCATTTGTCAAGAGGGAAAGACAAAAAAATGCAGAATGCAAAATGCAAAATGCAAAATCGAGGACGAGGAAACGCCACTTCGTTACCCAGAGGGGGAAGGTTTGATGTGACCGAGCCCGCAGGCGAGATTAGTGGCACCATAGGTGACGGAGAAGCGTCATGCGCGAAATGAGGGCGCGAAGCTACACACGAAAATAACACCAAGCGGTGTTAAATACACACTTTCTGAAAAATATATGTTATTATCTATGTATGACACTTGTGTTATTGAATAGTTTGCACGTGTGAGATATAGAAAAAGGAGCATTTATATGAAAAGCGTACTTGAAGAAATATGGTATGGAAACATCTCGCCAAACGATGGGAGTAGAGAACCGAGCAAGGAAGAAAAAAGAATAATGCGTCAAATAGCAGACAACCATGATAAGTTGTATTCCTCACTTTCCGATGAACAAAAGAAACTTCTCGAAAGGTTTAGCGATTTTCATTGGGAGCTTGCAGCAATAACTGAGCGCGAGCTGTTCTTTTATGCATTCAGGCTCGGAGCACAAATTGCAATAGAGGTGTTGAGGTAGGGCGGAGCAGTTGCTAAGCCTCCACTGTGTAAGGGGAGGTGCCGAGAGAAGCGAGGCGGAGGGGTGTCAAGCCTCCATCTTTGAGGGAGGGGGACCACGAAGTGGTGGAAGGAGTTATTTGCGGTAAAGTGATGCTTAGGGTGGGAGAGATATTGAACTATGCTCCCAAAGGGAGCAAGCTGCGCGAGCGTCCTGGTGAGCAAGCTCCCCGATACGCTTTCGCTTGCTTATCTGCGCCGGATCCACTTCGTGGGCCGGGCGACAGGGGGCAAATCTCTTCTGCTACGCCAAAGAAAACAAAAAGGATACCCGAGATTGGGTATCCTTTTTGTTTGGCGGAGCAGGAGAGATTTGAACTCTCGCGCCGGTATAGCCGACCTACACCCTTAGCAGGGGCGCCTCTTCACCACTTGAGTACTACTCCACGCCAATGATATAAAATTGTAGCATCTAACCGGCCCTCGCCGTAGTCTGCCATAGTATTATATCAAGTTTTATCCCGTTTGTCAAGTGTTTTTTTGAATATGTATAAGAGTTTTTTGAATTTATTGAAAGTGAGATAGATATTCTTGCTTTTGATTGTAATTCACGTTTTACTTGACACGCTTACCAATATGTGTTAAAATATTTTTACTAATTAAAATATATATCCCGATAGAGATAGGATGGTTTTCAATCTGCTTTTTCAGGAGGTGTGCTTTGCAAGACTATACGTATAAGAAATATATATTCGGCAAAAAAGAGAGAATATACTTATACCTCTTGGATGAGCCTTATATTAAAGGTGTCATCGGCTTTTTAAAATCGAAGCTATTTGATGGATTGATAGGTATTCACATAAACGAGGAAAAGGACACGGACGAAGAGGTGATTCTTGGCGGACTTTACATCGGCAAGAATGAGCAACCGCTGATCACAATATATAAGGATTTGTTCATCGACGAGCAATTGAGCGACGTTCTTTTTCTGACGTTGATGCACGAGCTAGGTCATTATTATAACGGTGACGTTCGCACGTGTCCGTCTGAAATATATGAAAGGCGTATTCATGAAATAGAGAACGGTTCTGTTTCGCTCGAAGAAAGGCGAGCTGATGCATTTGCGGTTCGGTATCTCGGCAAGAAAAAGGTAATTTCGGGACTTGAGGGATTGATCAAGCTGAACCTGTCGTTGGAAAACGCCGAGGAGCTTTCAGCGGATATGTGTATAAAGGAGCTGGAGCTCCGTATTCGATTAATTAAGGATATCTGATTTTCTCGCTGTTGAGGTTTTAGGAGAACGTATGATCATATTAGCAATTATCTGGTTTGGCTACATAGTATATGAAGCTGTCAGGATGCTCTTTCCGCGCGACGGGGAGAGAAAAATCACCGTTTACAAGTGCGTAAAGCTTGCGTGGGACTTATTCTTGGATATAAGCCTGCTTGGATGGGGATTGGCTCTTGAGGGCGTTATTCAGCTTGATGAGTGGCTGTTCATTGTTCTTGGAGCAATATATTTTATTGGACTTGTTTTTGTTGAAAAAATTAAAGATCCGGATAAAGATCAAACAACTAAAGGAAGTGATATAAATGAGCATCAAAAGTAAAATAGCGGAATACAAGAGGTTTCGCGGCGGAGTATGCCACTGCACCTTCAATCCCGGCGGACCGGGTGTTGTCCGCATACATCTTGTGCCCCCGAAGTTTAAGCTTTTCGGCCAGACGCCCTACGTAGTTATTCTTAATGGCTACTACGTCCTGCCGATAGGCCCGTCCTATGCGGCGATCCTCGCAGAGTTTATCCGTGAGGTAAACGAGTTTGACGGCAAGCCTATGACCGAGGAGGACGAGGCAGGCGTGATCGCGAGGACGATCAAGACTGTCTCGCGGCTTTACCCGAGTGTTCCGAGGGAGGAGATCGAGCTCGACCTCGACGAGGTGCTTGACGTGATATTTACCGTAGCTCGCGGCGAGATGCCCGAGGCTCATATCGAGAGGCTCTCCATTCATGCTTATGCTAAAAATATGACAGCACCGCACAGAATTGACTTGATGATCAGTGCGATGACAGATACCGAAGGTAGGTGGAAATGTAACCAAAAGTGTACATTTTGCTATGCTGCTGGGCAGGATAAGAGCTCTGCGTCCGAACTCACCACTCACGAGTGGAAGCGCATAATCGACAAGCTCTGGGAGGCAAGAGTGCCTATGGTGACCTTCACCGGAGGCGAGCCGACACAGAGGGAGGATCTATGCGAGCTTGTCGGCCACGCAAAGAAATTTGTCACCAGAGTGAACACCAACGGCGTGCTTGTCACAGAGAAGCTGGCAGAGAGACTCTATGACGCCGGCCTTGACAGTATGCAGGTTACTCTGTACTCGTATGACCCCGAGATACATAACTCGCTTGTCGGTGCGGGACGCTTTGTCGATACCGTCGCGGGTATAAAAAATGCTCTTGCGGCAGGACTTGACGTCAGCATCAACACACCCCTTTGCAAGAAGAATTCCGACTACGTAAAGACCCTTGAGTTTGCACGTTCTCTCGGTGTGCGCTTTGCCACCGCGAGCGGACTTATCCTCACGGGCAACGCGGATATTAACCACGGGGAGTACGACCTAACCACCGAGGAGCTTGAGGGAATAATCACCGAGGCAAAGCACTACTGTGACGAGAATGAGATGGAGATAGACTTCACCTCGCCCGGCCTTATCCCGAAGGAGAAGCTCGAGGCACTCGGCATGAATGCGCCTATGTGCGGCGCCTGCCTATCCAATATGGCTATTGCCCCCGACGGCGCTATTATGCCTTGCCAGAGCTGGCTAGGCTCGGACGCTGCGCTCGGCAATATCCTCGAGGACGATTTCTCTATGGCGTGGTATGCGCCCGAATGCGTCAGACTCCGTAATATGACCGAGGACGAGGCTCTCGCCTGTCCCTTCAGACAGAGAAAGGAGGCTCACAATGGCTGAGATCAAAATTGATTACGATCACCTCTCATCCAAGCGCGCGAGCGGTCCTTACTCGGAGGAAACCATAAAGGAAAAGAGAAAAATGCCGAAGAGAAATATCATCATAATGGTTGTTCTCATCGTCGTTCAGATCGCGGCTATTATCTTTGCCGCTTGCTATGATCCCGAGCCTCAGCCCCTCGACCGTATCGAGGAGTACAACGTTACGATCACTCCGAATTACGACGGTACACTCAAGATCGAGTACGACATTCTCTGGCGCGCGCTCGACGACAGCGAGCCGCTCACTTGGGTAGAGATCGGCGTACCTAACAACAGCTACACGATCGATCAGAGCTCCTTCTCGGATACTATCAGCTACGTTAATAAGTATTCCTTCACCGATTATACCTCGGTGAGAGTCAATTTCCTTGACTCATATATTGATGGCGAGACCGTGCGCTTCTCCTTCTCGATAAACCAGAGTCAGATGATTTGCAGGGACGGAGACGACTTCTTCATCGAGCTTGTACCCGGCTGGTTTAACGAGATATCGGTTGCGAAGTATCGCTTCGCTTGGTATGATAACGGCGAGATAGAAAGCTTTACCGAGGGCGCTGAATATATTGACGGCTATTACGTGTACGAGGGCTCTCTTGACAGAGGCGGATATAAGCTGATGCGCCTCGGCTTTAACAAATTCGCCTTTGACCCGGGCGCGGATACGGTTGAGCACGTTCCGTTTGATGACGGCGGCGCATACGACGGACTTGACAACGGCGAGGATAAGGTGGCAGTATGGATACTTGTAGTCTTTATCGTGATCGCTATCTTTATCGCCGAGCTTTACCTTATCGACAGCTTCGTCTCTTACCATAGGGGCAGAGGCTTTATGGTCGGCTACGGCCACCCGATCCACGTCTACGGCTACGGTAATCCCCGCTATCACAGAGCGGCAAAGCTCGATGCCGAGAAGAGAGCGAGCGGAGTCCACGGACGAGGCGGCAGAGGCGGCGGAGGCGGATGTGCCTGCGCTTGTGCTTGCGCGTGTGCCTGTGCCGGCGGCGGACGTGCAGGGTGCAGTGCGAAGGCTCGCCTTCCGGAGTCGAAGAATCCGGAAGAATGATGTTTGCCCGTGGGGCAAATGATGTTGGCTTCGCCAATGATGACGCTACGCTAATGATGTGTGCCTCGCGGCACATAAGTGGCAAACATCACATCATTACGAGCTGTGCTCGTTACATCATTATGCGGTAGCATTACATCATTTTTGCCTCGGCAAATACATCATTAAAAACTTCACTAAAATAAAAAACAAAAACGGAAGAAGAGCTTTTGACTCTTCTTCCGTCTTTTTTGTTACGTGAGTAACAATCACGCGGAGCGTGTATAAAATATTTACCATGTTTATGGGGGTATGCAACGCCTGAGGCGTTGATGCATACCGCTTGCGGTATCTTGCGTTATTCGGCGTGTCCGACCGACGAATAGCAAATATACAGACCTACGGTCCGATGATATGCACTCGCTGTGCGAGTGATGTTATTACTGCTCGCTTTCGGTAGACTTAGCCGCCTTGCCGCCGACGAAGCCGGAGATAAGGCTGGTTACGTCGATGCCTGTGGACTCCTTAACGCCTGACATGATCTGGTCCGCGCTGGTCATAACGTCCTTAACAAGCTTGGTGGAGTTGCCGTCGCCGTACATAACGATCTTCTCGGTCTGTGCAAGAGGAGCGGCAGCATTCTTGACAACCTCGGGAAGAGCAGCGAGATACATCTCAAGCACGGATGCCTCACCCATCTTCTTCTGAGCCTCGGCCTTCTTCTCGATGGCCTCTGCCTCTGCGATACCCTTGGCTCTGATACCCTCAGCCTCCTGCTCCATAGCGTAGCGGATAGCCTCAGCCTCGGCCTTCTTAGCCTCAGCCTCCTTGAGAGCCTCATACGCACGAGCGTCTGCCTCACGCTGACGCTTGATAAGGTCTGCCTCGGCTTCTTTCTCGGTCTTGTACTTGACTGCGTCTGCCTGCTTTCTGATCTCCGCATCGAGCTTTCTCTCTCTGATGGCGATCTCCTTTTCTGCGAGCTCTGCTTCCTTCTCGCGTCTCGCGATATCGGCGTTGGTCTTAGCAACCTCGATAATCTTACGCTGATTTTCCTGCTGGATGGAGTATGCGGCGTCTGCCTCTGCGGCCTT
>CAZUQN010000022.1:16221-22686 GCA_964622425.1 uncultured Ruminococcus sp. | reverse complement strand
TAGGACTGATATTCCTCGGTGTAGTCACCCTGGAAGGGCTTGGAGGAGTGCCAGTCGAGAGCCTCACAGCCGTACTCGGAGCAGCCGATCGGAATGTTCGGGAACTTCTCGTGGAACTTGTCGAACCAAGGACCGTTCATACTTGTCTCGCCGCCGTACCAGCCGAAGTAGTGGTTGTAGGATACAACGTCGGGAATCTGAATATAGGGATCCTCCATCTTGCACATGGATACCGCCGCGATGGTGGTAAGACGTGTCTTATCCATCTCGTGTACAAGGTCGTTGAGGATATTGTGGTTTTCAAGAAGGTCGGGGGTAGAGCCGGAGATGGTGATCTCGTTGGAGAGTCCCCATACCACGATAGAGGTGTGGTTGTAGTTCTGAGTGATGAGCTCCTTCATCTGGCTGATGGTGTTATCGCGTCCGCCCTCCATATGTCTGGAGATATAGGGGATCTCAGCCCAGATTACAAGACCCTTTTCGTCACAGAGGTCGTAGAAGTACTGGTCGTGCTGATAGTGAGCAAGACGGATGGTGGTTGCGCCAACCTCAAGAATGAGGTCGATATCCTCCTCGTGATGGCAGGGAAGGAGAGCGTTACCGATGCCGAGTCTGTCCTGGTGACGGGATACACCGCGCAGGGGATACTCAACGCCGTTGAGGATAAAGCCATTGTTAGGATCGATCTTGAAGGTTCTTATACCGAATCTTGCGGATACGTCATCGATAGCGTCCTCGCCTCTTACGATAGCCGCCTTAGCGGTGTAGAGGTAGGGGTCGGGAATACCGCGCCAGAGATGTACGTTCTCAATATCAAGGGTAACCTTGGTCTCGGTAGTCTGAGTTTCACATACGAGGTTGCCTTCCTTATCAAGGATAGCATACGCGATCTCGTCGCCCTCCTGCTTGTCCGTTACGTAAACCTCGATCTCAACCTTAGCATTTTCACCGTCAACTGCGGGTGTCACCTTGATGCCGGGGCCGCCGTAGTAGTCGAGGTCAAAGTGGGTGTTGTTAACCGCTACGAGGTTAACGCCTCTGTAAAGACCGCCGTAGAAGGTGAAGTCCGCCATCTGGGGATAAACCTGCTCATTAGGGGAGTTGTCAACAACGATCGCAACCTCGCACTCGTCACCGAGGCACTCTGTGAGATTAACTCTCCAGATGGAGTAACCGCCGTCGTGATGAGCCTTGTGCTCGCCGTTTACGTACACGTCAGCAGAGGAGTTAGCCGCGAGGATCTCGAGGTAGTACTGATCTGCCTCGGGGAGCTCACTCTTTACGAGCTTCTTGGTGTAAAGGCAGGAGCCTCTGAAGTAGTCGTTGCCGCCGTCCTGACCGTCGGCTGCATTCCAGGTGTGGGGGAGATTTACGCTTACCGCGCTGTCGTTGTGCGCGGGGGATGCACAGTCCTTAGAAAACTGCCAGCCCTCGTTTAAGGAAATGATCTTTCTCATTTTATCCTCCATATATAAATTTTATTATTTACCACTCCTTATTATATCGAAAAAAAGCTTCTGTGTCAATGAACAAAGAATAAATTTACAAAAACTAAGCAAGAATTGGTGAGTTTTTTCGACATTTTTTGAAATGTGAGCAAAAATTTAATGAAAAATCCATATTTTATATTTAGATTAAACAAAAACGCTTGACAAAAAAGCCCTCGACCTATATAATATTTATGGTTTATTCCAACTGCGCCGGGTGGCGCGAATCAAAAATTTATTAAGGAGAAAAAATCGAAATGAAAAAAGAAATTCAACTCGATCAGAACGGCAAGCGCAAGTTTGGCATGCGTGATAGTGTTGCTTACGCTGCCGGCGACCTTGGCTGTAACATGAGCTTTGCACTCAAGGGCACTATGGCGCTCTTCTGGACACAGGTTATGGGTCTTGGTCTGTGGTATTCCGCACTTCTCATCGTTGTACAGGTGTGGGATGCTATTAACGATCCCCTTATCGGTTCTATTATCGATGCTGATAGACGTAAGTACAAGAGAAATAAATTCCTTGCTTACATATGGCTTGGTTCTATCGGTCTTATCGTAGGTGGCGCTTGTTGCTTCCTTCCGTTCCCTAATGCTCCCGTATGGGCTAAGATGATTATTTTCATCGCCGGATACATTATTTGGGATGCGTTCTACACAATCGCTAACGTTCCTTACGGATCTCTTCTTTCCTTGATTTCTAAGGAGCCTGCTGACAGAGCCTCTCTTTCTGCTTGGCGTTCTATCGGTTCCATGGTAGGTAACACGCTTCCCATGGTTATCCTCCCCTTCATCATTTACGAGGCGGACGGTAAAACTCTCAATGGCTTTAGAGTATTCCTTGCAGCTCTTATCATGGGTGTTCTCGGCTTCATCTGCTTCCAGTTCATGATCCGTAATACCGAGATCCGTGTAGATGAAGATGTCAAGCTCAACGAGGATCAGCCCAAGTTCAACGTTCTTGAGGCTATGAAGAATTTCCTTCATAACCGTCCCGCAGTAGGCGCAACTCTTGCTGCTATGGGTATGTTCATCGGTATGCAGGGTGCTTCCACCGCTGTTTCCGTTGTATTCCAGATCTATTATCAGAATGCAAAGATCTCCGGAATTGTACAGTTGTTCGCAATGATTCCTATCGTTGTGTTCACTCCCCTTGCTCGTAAGATGGTTACCAAGTACGGCAAGAAGGAGCTCTCTGTTGTGGGTGCTATCTGCTCTATCGTAGGCGGTCTGCTCCTCTTCATCATTACTCCCAACAACACAGGTCTTGATCTCGTTCTTTACATTCTTGCTCAGCTTGTTTACAGCCTTGGTCTCGGTGTATACTCCACCGTATCTTGGGCTATGATGGGTGATGCTATTGACTACAACGAGTGGAAGACAGGTAAGAGAGAAGAGGGTGTTGTTTACTCCCTTCACTCCTTCTTCAGAAAGTTGGCTCAAGGTGTAGGTCCTGCAGTTGCTCTTCTTATCATGAATGGTCTTGGCTACGTTAACAACGCAAACCTTGATGCTAACGGTAATTATACCAACATTCCCGATGCGGCAGGCAAGTTCAACGCTATCAATCCCGAGTGGCTTGGTTGGGACGTTGCAGTTAACCTTCGTGTTCTCGTTGCTGCACTCTTCCTTGTTGCGGCGGTAATGCAGTTTATTGGTCTTGCTCTTATCTACAACCTTGATAAGAAGACTCTCGCTAATATGAATGAAGAACTCGATGCTAGACACGCAGAGGAAGCTCACGTAGAGGTTGTTGCAGAGTAATTCAAAACGAATTATTCCCGAATAAGCATAGCTTATTTTGAATACAGAAAAAAACCGACGGCTCGTCCGTCGGTTTTTCTATTTGTTTTTAGTGTTTGATTCTCTTTTTGACAGTGATCTGTATTCCTTTGGGGAAATACCTTTTATGCGCTTGAATACTCTTGAAAAATAATTAACGTCATCAAAGCCAACCGATGCACCTATGCTTCCGATAGGCTCTTCGGTATTAACAAGTAGCACCGCCGCCTTTTCTGTTCGGTATTGGTTGATGTATTCGGTAACTGTTTTTCCTACTGATTTTTTGAAGAAACGGCAGAAATGCTCCTCGGTGAGAAAACACGAGGCCGCAAGATCTCTTGTTGTTATTCGCTCGCTATATCCTTCTTCTATATATTCGAGAACCTTGTGAAGTCGACTGAGCCTTGTCTGGTCGGGTATGGCGTATGTCGGCACGGAGTAGTTTCTGCCTAAATACGCGATCAAAGCATAAGCGTATGATTTCATCATCATATCGGATAGCTTTTCACCATTCGTGTATTCTCGATACATATTGGTAAAGCATTCATGGACAAATGGATCTCGGCGCACCATACATTCAATTCTGAGCCCTCTGTCGTCAACGTCGTCGAAAAAGCTCGGGAAAAGCAAAAGAGAATAGAATCGTATCCGCTTTTTCACAGTAAATGAATGTATTTCCGCGCTGTTGACGATCAGAAGATCTCCGGGGTGTGCATTGTATGAGAGACCGCCGATGTGAAAGTCGCATTCGCCCTCGCATAGCAGCATCATTTCGATATGCTCGTGCCAATGAGGAATAAGCGCTGAGTTGTTTTCGTATACACGGAACTTTACCGCAAAATTATTCTCTAGTGACGGTATGCTTTCATAAAGCTTTAAATCCTTCATATTATCTCCGCAAAAATCAAAATTGTGCTAAAAAGTATCAAAAAACCACTTGACTTGTCATCAAAATAATTATATACTGAAAGCGTGAGCAAAGTCAAGATAAAAATTCTTATAAAAGATAAGGAGAAGTAATATGGAACTTGGCGTAATGGTCCATCTTATGGACGACAATATTGATGCAAGATTTAAGCAGGTGAAGGATCACGGCTTTAAGTGGTGTCAGCTTTGCTGCTGGAAGCATGAGCTCTTCACTGAGGAGATAGCCGAAAAGATCGATGCGGCGAGAGAGAAGTACGGCGTTGAGATCTCCACCTTCTGGTGCGGATACTCGGGCCCCGTGTATTGGAATTTCTACGAGGGACAGAACACCCTCGGCATCGTTCCTCTTGAATACAGAGCTATGAGAGTAGAGGAATTAAAGCATGGCTCGGATTACGCTAAGCGCCTTGGCGTCGGTCAGATCGCTACCCATATGGGTTACCTCTACGAGAATCCTATGTGCGAGGATTACCAGCCCCTTATCGAGGCTATCCGCGACGTAGCCGAGCACTGCAAGGCTAACGGACAGTACCTTATGTTCGAGACCGGTCAGGAGACTCCCGTAACTCTCAGACGAGTTATCGAGGACGTCGGCACCGGCAACCTCGGTATCAACCTCGACCCCGCAAACCTTATCCTCTACGGCAAGGGCAATCCCGTTGACGCTCTCGACGTTTTCGGCGAGTACGTAAGAGATATCCACGCCAAGGACGGCAAGTACCCCACGGGCGGCCGTAATCTCGGTGAGGAGACCATCGTCGGCGCGGGCAAGGTCAACTTCCCCCTCTTTGTTAAGAGACTTAAGGAGATCGGCTACGACGGCACCCTTATCATTGAGCGCGAGATTTGGGGCGAGCAGCAGATCAAGGATATCAATGACACCAAAATTTATCTTGAGGAGTTAATAGGATGAAGGTAGGACTTATCGGTATTGGCGGAATGGGCAACGTCCATTTCAACTGTTATAAAAAGATGGAGGGAGTAGAGATCGCCGTTGCGGATATCAGAGTGGATATGGCAAAGGAAAAGGTTAAGGACAACTCCATTCCCGTATACGCATCTTATGAGGAAATGATTGAGAGGGAAGACCTCGACTTCGTGGATATCTGCACCCCCAGCTATATGCACGCGGATATGGCGGTATACGCACTTGAGCACGGTCTGCACGTCCTCTGCGAGAAGCCTATGAGCACGAGTTCCGCTGAGGCACAGCGTATGATCGACGCGAGAGACAAAAGTGGTAAACTCTTGATGATCGCTCATGTAGTGCGCTTTATGTCACCTTATGTTTACTTAAAGTCGGTTATTGACTCCTGTGAGCTCGGTAAGCCCGTACACGTAATTATGCACAGACTCTCCGAGGCACCCAAGTGGTCTTGGGAGAATTGGATGCTCGTTCCCGAGCATAGCGGCGGCGTTGCGCTCGACCTCTCCATACACGATATCGACTATACGCAGTACGTTTTCGGTAAGCCCGAGTCGCTCCAGGCAACCTACCACGACCTGAAGGATAACTCCAATCACGTATCCACGACCTTCTCCTATGACGGCTTCTCGGTCGAGACCGTAGGCGGTTGGTTTAACGCGTCCATACCCTTCAGAGCAGAGTATCTCGCAGTGTTCGAGAACGGCTACGTCGAGTCCAAGGGCGGCAAGATCGTGAAGAACGGTAAAGAGGTCACCGTTACCGCGGGCGAGACCAGCGAGGACACAGGCATCAACCTCTCCGGCGCCGACGGATATGCAGACGAAATCGCATACTTCATCGACTGCATTAAGAATAACAGACGGCCTATGCGCGTTACTCCCGAGTCGAGTAAGTACAGCGTCGAGCTTGTTGAGGAAATTCTTAAGGCTGCGAAAAGAATATAATAAAAAGAGCACCATGGGCGACCTGCATTATCGCAGGTCGCCCAACTAAGTTTGCCCCAAGGGATAAGTGAAGTTCACGTTGTGAGTGAAGTTATCCTTCGGATAGTGAAGTTTTGCCTTTGGCAAAGCGGGCAAACTTAACTTCACTTGGGCGGTAGCCCAAACTTCACTGTGCATAGCACAACTTCACTTTCACTCCGGTGAAAACTTCACCATTTTAATTGTGAAACGGTGCGGCAAAGCCGCAAGTTCAAAATGCAAAATTAAGAATGAGGATGAAATCGTAGGGGACGGCGCCCCGACGTCCCGCTAATACAGAGTTAGGACGAAGAAAAATTCGTAGGGCGGGGGCTTGCTCCCGCCGGATAATTCGAAGCAGGAAAAAGTGTCATCCTAAG